>CANPWS010000106.1 GCA_947584955.1 uncultured Bacilli bacterium
TGTTTAAAGAAGCAAGTTTACCAAATATAACTATGAGTTTAAAAAATGAAACAACACCAGTAATAACAGAAATGTTTAAAAGTGCAACAGGAAGTGTTACTATAAATTATAGAAGTAGTTTAAAGAGTGTTGTTGAAGAACTTAATAACCAAAATGATGCTGTACATTGGGGAAGTGTATTATAATAAAAATTAGCTTAATATTTTAAAAAGAGTAATTAAAATTTAATAGTCTTAATTTAATTGCTCTTTTTTTTAATAAGAATGTAAATTTTAGAAATATTTTTTAATATAATTTAAATCATGGTTATAATAATTGAATTAATAATAAAAAATACTGCATAAAGTTACAGTATTTTTCTAAATATTACTCTGAAAATTTAAATCTCAGTATTTTTATTTCTTAAATTTTTGAAATAATTGTATTTTAATGTTAAATCATTTTTTCTAATAAGATAATTTATATAATAATTTTTTTCTTCTAAAGTAGCAGGATCCATAGTTTTACCATTAGTAATAATACCACCATCAACATAGACATTACCATCATACCAAGAATAATCACTAAAAAATACATAACCTTTATAATTAGGATTTAATGCATCTTCACCAATATAATAATTAGGGTGATATTCTATACCAAATAAATTAAGAAGAGTAGGAAGAATGTTAAGCTGAGAAGTAACTTCATTAATATTAGTTCTTTCCATATTATTACTCCATATAAAAAATGGGGTATTATTAATTAAATTATTAGAAGTTTCTTTATATTTATCTAAGATGCTTTGATCTGACAAAGTATACAAATAATGATCAGTAAAAACAACAATAACAGTATTATCAATAACATTATTATCACTTAGCATTTGAAGTAATAAACTAACCATATAATCAGTTTCTTTAGCTTGTCTTCTTGTGCAATCTTCTTCGGATAAAACAGGAATTTCATAATTACCCATTTCAATATCTTCTGGTGATAAAGTACTTTTAATATCTTCTTCAATTAAAGTTTTACATACACCTTTTTCAGTAGAAAATGGAGTGTGATTAGAATAGGTAATAATATAATCTAAGAATAAACCTTCTTCATTAATTAAATTTTCATAAAAAGTTTCATTTAATATAAGTTCCCTATCTAATTCATAAGAATTATCAGTATAAGTATTTAAATCTTTTAATCCATAATAATTATCATATCCCCAATTATTATAATTAGTACCCCTAGAATAATATTCACTTGTATTCATATGAAAAGCATTTACAGAGTATCCTTTCTTTTTGAATAATTTAGCAAGGGTATAATCAAAAGTATTTCTATTAAATGTATAAGCATTTTGGGTATAAGAAATAGGAGTTAAAAATCCAGTATTAACTACAAATTCAGAATTAAAAGTAGAACCTCCTCCATTATAATAAGAATAATGATTATTAAAGACAAAGGCATTATTCATCATTTTATATAAAGTCGGAGTATCATTTTCATTAACAAGCCATTTATCTATACCTTCCATTTGAAGAAATATGACATTTTTTCCTTCAAATAATGAAGTATATTTAGTTTCATAATTTTCTTCTTCTTTATCATAAACTAGTTCTAAAAATTCTTTTTCTTCTTCATTATCTGTCTTTTTTTCTTTGATATAAGTTATATAGAAATTTCTAAAAACATATTCATAGAATCCCGCTAAAGACATACTTTTATTATTATCATTAAATGATATATATATATTTCTAGGGTTTCTCCAAGTATTCCAAGATAAATCAGCATTGGCTTTACCTAATAAAGTCGGAGTAATAATATGCATAATTAAAAAGAATGTAAAACAAGATAAACCAATATATATATTATTTTTCTTTCCTTTAGGCATATATTTAACAATAAAAATAGTCATAATAATTACTATAGACATAATTATATAAATAATTTTGTCCGCATTTTTAAGTGAATCAATTAAATATGAGCTACCTTCACTAGCTAGTTCTATTAAACTAAAATCAAAAAAAGAATCTGTAACAGAGTAGTATACATTATTTACTAAAAAGAAGAAAAGAAACAGTCCTATAAATAATGAATACAGAAATTTTCTTTTAAATCCAGAAAAAGAAAAACATATCCCTATTATTAAGATAATCCAAATAATAGTAAATAAATTAGGAACTAATTTACCTAATTCAAAAAAATCAATTTTTCTTCCAAAATATCTAGTAAAAATATCTATAATAAAAAATGGAATAGTTGTAAAAATAATAAAAAGACCTTTGTATATTAATCTTTTGTTCTTTTTTATATATTTAAAAAAAGCTTTAACATATTTAATAAAATAATTACTAAAAAAGTTTTTTATTCTTTTTAAATTGTTTTTCATAATTCACCACTAAAATAATTATAACAAAAAAACTATTTTATGTAAATAAAATGCTAATATATTTTAAAAAAGCTCCTTATTTTACATATGAAAAATAAAGAGTAATAATGAATTACTTACTTTTGATTACAAAAATAATATTATTGATAAAAAAATATATACATGGTATAATTATTTACGAAGGAAAGGGTATTTATGAAAAAATATAATATAAAAAGATATATAAAAGAAAATATATTATTATTATACTTTGTTATATCTTCATTTATAAATGCAACTATTGTTAGAATGAATTTGTTAGATAAATCATTTAGCTTAAAACCCATGTTAATAGATTTAGGAATTCTTTTATTAATAGCATCATTTTCATATCTTATGAAACCAAAAAGTAGAGTAAGATATTTTATAGTTTGGTCATTTATACTTGTCGCTATATGTATAATAAATGCTAATTACTATGGATATTATAGTTCATTTGCTTCAATTAGTTTATTAGCAACATCAACTTTTATAGTAGATGTATCAGATGCTGTAGTTAAAGATGTTATACATGCTAAATATTTCCTTTATTTATGGCAATTAATTGGGATAATATATATTAATTATATAATTTATAAAAAAGGTTTAGAAGTAAAAAATATAGCAAATAAAAAAAGAATATTTAAAAATACTTTAATAACATCATTAGTCTTAATTACAAGTTCTCTTATTTTTGTTAAAGGATCTGAATGGAATAGATTTAGTAATCTTTGGAATAGAGAAACTGTTGTTAGAGTATTTGGAATTTATACTTATCAATTTGATGATTTAGTACAAAGTTTAAGACCACAATTAAATAATTTATTTGGTCATGATAAAGCTTACAAAAAGGTATCAGAATTTTATCAAAATAATTCAAAAGAGGTAAGTAATAATAAATATACCAATGTTTTTGAAGGTAAAAATGTAATTGTTATACATGCAGAAAGTATGCAACAAATAGCAATGAATAGATATTTTAATGGTAAAGAAGTAACACCTAATTTAGATAAATTAAGTAAAGAAGGAATATATTTTAGTAATTTCTATTCTCAAGTTGGTGTAGGAACTAGCAGTGATGCTGAATTTACATTTTCAACTTCGCTAATGCCATCATTAAATGGTACTGTCTTTGTAAATTATTTTGATAGAAATTATGTAACAATTCAGAAATTATTAAAAGAAAAAGGTTATTATGTAGCAAGTATGCATGCCAATAATGGTAATTTTTGGAATAGAAAAGTAATGCATAAAAATATGGGTTATGAAGAATTTTATGATAAAGATTATTTTAAATTAGATGAAACTATTGGTATGGGTCTATCTGATAAGTCGTTTTTTAAGCAAGTAATACCTTATATTAAAGATATAAGTGATGCTAATGAAAAGTTTTATATAACATTGATAATGCTATCTAATCATACTCCATTTGATGATTTAGAATTAACAGATGAATTTGATACTACATTAGAATATAATATAAATAATGAAAAAATATTAGCTAATCCTATCGAGGGAACAATGTTAGAAAATTATTTTAGATCAGTTCACTATGCTGATCAAGCTATTGGTCAATTAGTTAAAGATTTAGATGAAAATGGATTACTTGATAATACAGTTTTAGTTATATATGGAGATCATGAAGCTAGAATTGATAAGGAAGAATATGATTTACTTTATAATTATAATCCACTTACAGGTAAATTATATGAAGAAACTGATCCTAATTATATAGATTATAATAAATATAATTACGAACTAGATAAAAAAGTTCCGTTTATAATTTGGACAAAAGATAAAGAATATGTTGAAGAAGTAACTATTCCTACAGGAATGATTGATGTATTGCCAACTCTTGGAAATATGCTTAATATACATAATGACTATCAACTAGGGACAGATATATTTAATATTAAAAATGGAGATAATATCGTCGTATTTACTGATGGTTCATATTTAACTAGTAAAATATACTATGGTGGCCAGAAAAAAGAAATATATCTATTAAACAATGAGGCCGTCGAAGAAAATTATCTTGATGAGAATAGTTTAAAAGCAGATACTTTGATAGATATATCAAATGATATAATAAATTATGATTTAATTAAAGAAATTGAAGAGAAAAAAGACTGGTAAAAAAGGAAATACGCGAAAAAAAGGCGTATTTTTTTTGAAAAAAACTAAAAATATGGTAAAA
>CANPWS010000107.1 GCA_947584955.1 uncultured Bacilli bacterium
CTACCATTTCTCTTATTTCCTCGAGTTTCTTTGATTTTTTTGCCATTTCTACCACCACTTTTTTTCTTCATATATATAATAACATAAAAAACGCATATTTTCTCATGCGTTTATCCTGATTTATTTACAGATTAAAGACATGAAAGAAATATAAAAATTTGATTTATGACTTAATTTATACGGATTTAATTCATTTAATTTATCAAAAATTTTGATTAACAAAGGAATTTTAATGCTCATAAAATATTTAATTTATTTATAATTACTACTTTAATTATTATAACTACGCTTTATAAAAATTAAATCTAAACAATATAATAAAAGTAAATCAATTAATAATTTTACTACAAAAATATTTAAAAGCATACTATTTATTAATTCAAATAAAATACTATTTATAATAATCAAAATAAATATAATTAAATAACATTTTATCATATCAAACAAAATATTATTACTTTTAAAAATAACTTTTCTATTAAAAATTATATAACATAATAAGCTAATAAAAATAGATATAATATTAGATAAAAAAGAATTTATACTTATTTTTATTAAAATAATAAACGTTAATAAATCTATACAATATATTATAATTATTGGTAATAAAAATTTAATAAGTTCTTTATAAATAAGTATAGAATCTCTAAAAGCTTTAAAATGTGTACCAGAATTATTATCTATATAAATAGTTTCTATTTCTACTTCTTTAATATTAATATTATTTTTAACACAAGCTAATAAAACATTAATTTCATATTCAAATCTTTCACCTTTAATATTAATTAAATTAGATATTATTTCATCACTAAAAGCTCTAAGTCCTGTTTGAGTATCATAAATATCAACTTTAGTTACTAATTTAAAGAAAAATCTTGTAATAATATTACCTAATTTACTTCTAATTGGAGTTTCTTTTTTTCTAAGTCTTTTTCCTAATATTAAAGATTTTTTATTTTTAAGACAAACTTCATATAACTTATTTGCATCTTTAACTGTATGTTGCATATCAGAGTCCATAGTAATTACAATATAATTATTTTTATAAGTTTTTTCTATATAACTTAAACCTGTTTTTAAAGCTCTTCCTTTTCCTTTATTTATTTTATGTACTAAAACAGTTGCATATTTTTGAGACTTTTTAAAAATATCACTATATTTTTCACCACTTCCATCATCTATAACTATAGTTTCAAAGTTTTCTTTTTTTAATTCTTTTAATAAATCGATTATCTTATTGTTAGGTTCATAAGCTGGAATCAATGCAATTTTTTTCATTACTTTTTAATAATTAAACTTAAATAAAATAAGAATAATTTCTCCTTTCTTTTATTATAATTAACAATATTTTATAAACTAATTATAGCAATATGAATTTTAATTGTAAAGAATCGTTTTTAATAAATAATATTTTGTTAAAATAATAAGCAAAAATATAAAAGCATTTTGATTTTATTATTTTTATAATATTGAATTATCATATTAATTATACTATAATTAAGGCAATATTATTTAATAACTTAATTATATATCAAAATATTTTGCATTAATTTTATACACACTTGCATTATTTTATATCATTAATAGTAAAATAATGTTATAATAAAGGTATGCAAAGGAAAAGGAATATTTATTATTGTATTTAATAATATTTATATTAAATTATAAAAGTATCTTATAGTATCTGTTTGTATTTTATAAAAAATTTTATATGTAGATGCTTATTTTCTTAATTAATACTTACTAATAACGTAATAAGTTATCTTAACCTAATTATACTACTTTTGTAGTAAGTTATGATATTTAAAATATAATTAATAAAAATATATAAATGATTTTACACATTTTTTAAAGGAGCTGAAAATATTTTATGAAGAATAAAAATAACATAATAAAATCTTATAATCAAACTAATAATTTAAATTATTCTAAACGCAATGATATTATTCATTTTACTAAGATATGTAATAAAAAATTTAAATTTATTGAAAATGAACTTTATTATCATAACAAAAAAGAACCTTTTAAATTATTTAAAGATTCACATAAAAATTGGGAAAAGAAAAGTAAAAAATTATATGATGAATTTGAAAAAATACAAGATAAATTAATTTTAAATTATAAAGAACTTGAAAAAGAATTAGATTCTATTAATAATTCTAATAATTAAATAATTATGTAGAATTACACAAAAAATAGAATACTATATAAAAGATAGTATTCCACAATATGTGTTACCTTTTTAATTTTCTTAAATCTTGAAGAACCATTTTATCTCATTCTTGTAATTCTAATATCTGCTTTTCCAACTCGTGTGATGATAAAAGATTTATATAACTAGTATCATTTTGTAGTGCCAAAATTTTATCTTCAATAATTTGAAGAATATTATTTCCTTCTTGAATACTTATAAAATCATTTATATTAAAATCTATTATACAAAATCTATTCTCTTCATTTTCTTTTGATAAGTAAAATTTTCTTATTAAACCAGATGCATCTTCCCAATTTTTTCCCGAAACTCCATAATAAGAAAACAAAATACAAATTTTATTTTTGGTTGTAGATAGTAAACTACATACCTTACCTACATAAGTTACAGAAACTTTATCTTTGTAATTTTTACATTCACCTATAAAATTTTTTAACCTCTTATCAATTATACCATTTGAAGATAAAATTTTTCCTTTATTATTAGTTTTAACTAATTGATCTAATTCATTTGTTGAAGTTCTTATATTCTTATATACATTGAAAATACTGCTAGATTTTATAACAAATGAAGCAATATCTTCGAGAGCTTTTCCTTTTTCATTTGTTGATGATTTACTTGAATTAACTTTTTTTAAATTAGCTAAAAGAATATTATATTCTTCCTTTTGATTATCTGTAAACTCACATATTTTTTTATAAGATATTTTATTACCAATATTTTTAAATGCAGTTATTACACTATCTATATCATTCATATCTATTTAATCACCTTATATACTATTTTTACATTATCATTGCTATTTAAATTATTTTCACAGCTATCACATATTAAATCATCGTCTAATTCATTAAAATAAGTATATAAACCTTTTGAATTATTACAATTATAGCAAAATACTTCATAATACATTTTTATAATATCAGCATCTTCTAATAACGTTAATATCTCATAAATCTTTTTATCCTCTAGTTTTAAATTTCTCTTAATTGTGCTTGGATAAATATATTCATTTTTTTTAAATTTAGTTAAAAATTTAATTACTTCATCAAGATTTGAGTCTATTTTATCTTTTAATATTTTCTCCAATAAATCTTGTGACATTATTCATCCTCTCCATTTCAATTAATGTATCGTTATAATAATATGTTATTAAACAATATTCTCTATTCATATAATTAAATGTAAATTTAACATGATTATTTCTAGTTTTTATTCCTTCTTCATCTAAAAATAAAACTTCAATCCAAGGATAATCTGTCGTTTCCTCTTTCTCATATATAAATTGTTCTAAAGCATCTTTTATTTTTACATTTTTGTCTAATTCTTCCTTTAATTCGTTAATTATATTTTTTAATTCTCCTATAATAGGCAACACATATTCTTCATTATTACCTACTGTTAGCTGAGCTTTTCCTCCGTCTTTTAAAAACATATATTGTGATAGCAATTTAATATTTTCATTAGATTCGTTTTTTGTTATTTCAATCATAAAATCTAAATCAACAGCCAATAAATCACTATCAAGCACAATTTTAAAATAATTTATTAATTCATCAATCAATTTTATATATATAGTTTGATCTCTATCACCTGCAGTAAATAATTGCTTTATTGCGTCAAATCTAAATTCAATAAGCTTGCTTTCTTTATGTACTACTGCTAGTAATGGATAGTGCAATAATAATTCTTCGCCTGTTTGGGGATGAACAGCTTCAAACTTTTTATTAAACAATAATATAATATCTGAATTATCTATTATTTTAGTTGGATGCTGTAATTCATCAAACAAATTTACACTAGTATTATCATATTCATATTCTAAAATTTTATCTATTTTTAATACTAATTTATCAAAATCAGAACATTTAAATAAAACTGCATATTTATATGATTTAGTAAATTGAAATTTTTCATATATTTCAATAGCCTTATCATGTTTTTTTATACACTCAATAATAGTATTATCTAAATTAGAATAGTCTATGCCCACTAAATCATCATCAAATAAAGTTGGGCGATCATCTTTTTTCTTCACTAATTTAGCATCTTTATATAATTTTATTAGTTGTCTTTTACTTGCCTTATTATATGTGCTTAAAGTATATTCAATATAATTTATATAAGTGTCTTTTTTCATATATGATCATTCTTTCTAAAATTTAAAGTTTTTAACTATATATAATATATCACAAATCAAATTATTTTTAAATATTTTATTTATAATTGTACATATAAAAAATACTTTCAAATTGAAGTACTGTTTTTTCGAGATTGAGATGATTTGAATCGAGTAGAGAAAACTTTTAAATAATTTTATATTATTTAATACTTTTCCCTCTCACACCACCGTACGTACCGTTC
>CANPWS010000108.1 GCA_947584955.1 uncultured Bacilli bacterium
AGATACCAAAAATGAATTATATTGCAGTAAGAGGAACAGGAAATCCAAATGAAGAAAATGGTGATTATCAAAAGACAATTAGTTTATTATATGGTGTTCATTATACAATAAAAATGAGTTATAAAGGATCTCATAAAATAAATGGATTTTTTGAATATGTTGTTCCACCACTTGAAGGTTTTTGGTGGCAAGATGGCTTAAAGGGTAGTATTGATTATAATAATAAAAATACTATGCACTTTATATCTATTATTAGATTACCAGACTTTGTAACAAAAGAAGATTTTAATTGGGCAATCAAAGAAGCAACTAAAAAGAAGAAACAAGACTTTTCAAAAGTTGAATTTTTAACTTATGATGAGGGATTATGTGTTCAGTGCCTGCATTTAGGTTCTTATGATGATGAACCTGCAACAGTTAATTTAATGCACGAATATATGAAAGAAAATGGCTATGATTTAGATATATCTGATACAAGATACCATCATGAAATATACTTAAGTGATCCAAGAAAATGTGATGTAAGTAAATTAAAGACAGTAATTAGACACCCTATAAAGAAAATAAATTAAACTACAATTTGTATAAGTAAAATAAATAGTAATTTATAAAAGACATAAAATAAATTATAATAATTTAAAAAAACATATTGCCAAACAAACGTTCTTGTTATATAATGCTACTATCAAGGAGGTTAAAATGCAAGAAAGTAGTATTATTTTATATGAAACAGAAGATGGAAATGTAAATATAGATGTAGTTTTAAGAGATGAAACAATATGGCTTACTCAAAAAAACATGGCGGAACTATTTGATGTAAATATTTCTGCAATTTCTAAACATTTAAATAACATATATGAAGAAAAAGAATTACAAAAAAATTCAACTATTTCCAAAATGGAAATAGTTCAAAAAGAAGGAACTCGTCAAGTTAAAAGAAATATAGAATTTTATAATTTAGATGCTATAATCGCCGTAGGTTATCGAGTAAATTCAAAAAAAGCAACGCAATTTAGAATATGGGCTACTAATGTTTTAAAAGATTACATTATTAAAGGATTTAAAATAGATACAGAAAGAATGAAAAATGGTCCTAAATTTGGTAAAGACTATTATGATGAATTACTTGAGACCATTAAAGAAATTCGTTTGAGCAAGAGGCGACTTTATCAAAAAATAACTGATTTATTTGAAAGCACAAGTATTGATTATAATAAAAATTCTGAAGAAGCATATACATTTTTTAAAATCGTTCAAAACAAACTTCATTATGCTATCTCGGGCCACACCGCGGCAGAGCTAATATATGAAAGAGTAGATGCTAATAAAAACAATCTTGGACTTACTAATTGGAAAAATTCTCCAAAAGGCAAAATCATGAAATATGATATAGGTATTGCCAAAAATTATTTAACCAATGAAGAAATAAAAAAATTAGAAAGTCTAACAACTTTATTTTTAGATTATGCTGAGGATATGGCAAATGAGCATAACTTAATGACAATGCAAAAATGGATTGATGAAACAGATAATTTACTAAAATTTCGCAAAAAAGAAATTTTATTAAACTCAGGTAATATTTCTCATAAAAAGGCTTTAGAAAAAGCTAATGAAGAATATGAAAAATTTAGAATTAAACAAGATAAAGAATATATATCATCAATGGACGAATTATATCAAAGATATTTAGAAGAAAATAAAAGAAGAAGTTAAAGGAATAGTTAATTATTATAGTTAATTATTAAATAGATATAAGGTGAATTATGAGAGAAAGTATTAAAATAAAGACAGATAATTATAGTCTTAGAAATATAAATTGTAAAGATTAAATAACTTTCATATAATTGTAATCATAATTAATAAATGATATAATTACTTAGTAAGAAAAATAATAAATGTAAGTAGGAAGTGAATTATGGACCAAGAAAAAATAGGAAAATTTATTAAAGAAATTAGAAAAAAGAATAATCTTACTCAAAAAGATCTCGCAGATAAATATAATGTAACTTATCAAGCTGTAAGTAAATGGGAAAATGGCAAAAACATGCCTGATACTTCTTTAATTAAAGAAATGAGTAAAGATTTTAATATTAGTCTAGATGATTTTTTTGAAGGGGAATATAGTAAAAAAAGTAGAAAGAAAAAAAGTATTTATATCATATCTTGTACTTTAATTATAATTATTTTAATTATAATCGGAGCAATATATTTATTTAAACGTAATGATAATAATTTTGAATTTAAAATTTTAAAATCAAATTGTTCTAATTTTGATATATCTGGTAGTATTTCATATAATAATTCTAAATCATCAATTTATATAAGCGATGTTATTTACTGTGGTAATAATGATACAGAAGTGTATAGTAATATAAAATGTACTTTATATGAAAGTAGTGATGATACAAATAAAATTATAGATACATGTAATTATGATAAAAATACTAATATAACATTAGAAGATTTTTTAAAAGATGTCTCATTCACCGTTGATAATTATCAAAAAGTATGTAAAACATATTCCAAAGATAGTTTATATTTAGAAATAGAAGCTACAAATGAAGATGAAGAAATAACTACTTATAAAATACCATTAACACTTGAAAGTGATTGTGATTAAGCGCCTCAACTAAATGTTGAGTTTTTGCAACTCTACCGTTATTTAATTTTTTCACCTTTTATTATAAAATTGATAATGAAAGGAGAGAAAAAAGATGAATAAGAAAAAAGTCATAATTTTAGTAATAGTATTTGCTTTAGTATTAGCACTTGGAATTGGAGGTTATTTTTTATTATTTAAAAACGAGAAAAATGAAGACGCTTTAAGATTTAAAACTGAATATGAATCACTAAATGATACAGTAAGAGAATCTGATGGTGAAAAATATAATAATGTAAGTATTGATGAAAATAATCCTATTAAATATGTTACTGTAGATGAGGCAATAAAACTATTAGATAGTAAAAAAGCTATAATATATGTTGGTGCTAATTGGTGTCCATGGTGTCGAAATAGCCTTGAACCTATGCTCGATGTTGCAAGTAAGTTAGGCATTAAAACAATCTATTATTTAGAGTTAGATGATGATAAATCTAATTATGAAATTAAAGATGGTGAAGTAAAACAAATAAATAAAGGATCAGAAAGCTATTATGAATTATTAGATAAATTAAATGATTATCTAAGAGATTATGAATTAACCGATAGTGAGGGTAAAACTTATTCTACTAATGAAAAAAGAATATATATGCCATTTTTTATAACTGTTAAAAATGGTGGCATAGTTGATGCTAAAGGAATAAGTAGAGAGCTAGAAGAAGGACAAAATAAATATTCTGAAATGACAGAAAAACAGTATAATGATTTATATGATAATTTTTATGAAACATTTGGTAAATTATATAAAGCTGGTACTTGTGGTTCAGAAGAAGAATGTAATTAATATGAAGATTATGTAAGTTTATTTTTTGATATATTATGCTTTTAATAGGTATTTTATTTCTGCTGTTTACTATTTAATATTATAAGTGATATAATACTAAGTAATAAGATAGTAATTTAAAAAAATGGAGTTGAATATTTTTGAAAAAGAATAATGTTGAAAATTTAATATGGATTTTATTTGCTATTATTGGAGGAATATTTGTTATAAGTGGATTAATTTTATCTCGAAGTATATTAAATTATGATAATAAAATTGATACAGTAGGAACTATTACAAAAATATCATCTTATTATGGTGATGATAGTCGAAATCGTGAAGTATATGTTTCATATGTTGTTGATAAAGAAAGGTATGAAGCAAGGCTTAATAGTTATTCTTCTAGTTTTTATGAAGGAAAAGAAATAGATATATATTATGATAAAGATGATCCAAGTAAAATAGGGGTGAAATCTTTAGATTTATTAATTTTAATTTTACCTGGTATAGGTTTAATTTTCTTGAGTATTGGGGGAGGCGGAATAATAGTAAAAATTAATAAAGTAAAATTAGAAAAAAAATTAAAAGAAAATGGCGAATTAATATATGCTGATTATGTTGAGACAGTTTTAAATACTTCATATCGTGTAAATGGAAGATGTCCATATAATATTATTGTCGAATGGAATAACCCTTTAGATGGTGAAATTTATACATTTAAAAGTAAAAATATTTGGAGAGACCCCGAGAATATAATAAGTAAAAGAAATATTAAGCAATTTCCTGTATATGTTGATAGCAGTAATAAAAAGAAATATGTTATTGATATAGATATTTTACTATAATGGAAATATTTGAAGATTATCAATTAAAGAAAATAGCTTAGATTTATTTTAAAGTATTAACTATAATTAGAGTTTATATTGGCTCTAATTTTTTTTAAATATAGTAAATTTAATATTTTATATTATTTGAGTAATATATTTAAGATAAAAAAATATATAATTTATCAAAATTATATTTACAAACAAATGTTTTTACACTATAATTAAATTAAAACTTAGGAGGTAAAAAATATGAGTAAAATATTAAATATAGGAAGAAATAATAAAAAGTGTGAAAACACAAA
>CANPWS010000109.1 GCA_947584955.1 uncultured Bacilli bacterium
TATAGCTATTTTTCTTATATTTATTAGATAGATTTAATCTAAACTGCCCCCCCCCCATTACGTACAAATGTATGTGTATTACTTATCATATTTTTCATGAGAGAGGCACCTTCTTTCTACCATTTATTTATGTATCAATTTTACCATACATGCTTTCATTATTCAAGAGCTAACTACACCATATTTTAATTTATTAATTGAAAAAGTAAATAGAATACTAAAAACAAAAGTTTTCTCCATTTACTTTTTCATTTCAACATATTTTAATAAGCCTAAATAAATATAATTTTTAATTATTTTAAACATTAAAAATTATTATTTATAATATTTTTCTTCTTTTTTAGTTTTTTTGCACATTTTCTACACATAGATTTATAAGTATATTCTTCACCATCAATAGCCACTTGATCTCCCTCAAAAATAGCATTTTCATCTTTATCAAATCTTATATTGCATATTGAAGGTCTACCACAAGAACAAGTTTTCACTATTTCTTCTCTTACATCAGCAATTGCAAATAATTCTTCTCCACCTGGAAAAAGTTTATTTTTAAAATCAGTCCTGATTCCATAACAAATAACAGGAATATTTAAATAATCTACAATATCAGCTAATTCTAAAATTTGATTTGGTTCTAAAAACTGAGCTTCATCAACCAAAATATAATCAAGATTATGTTCAATAATATAATTTGCTACAATTAAATAAATATTATCAGTTTTAGAAATAGCAAAATCAACTTTATTTTTTTGATTATCTCTTGCTATTATATTATTATTACCTTTAGTATCTATCATAGGTTTCATAATAACTACTTCTTTACCATCTTCTTTATAAGAATAATAATTTTTTTGTAAATCCCTAGTTTTACCTGCCCCCATTACTCCATATCTAAAATACAATTTTGCTTCAATCATTTTACTTCTCCTTTGCCCTTGGATGACAATTATCATATATATTTTTTATATGCTTATCTGTTACATGAGTATATATACTAGTTGTATTTATATTTTCATGACCCAGTAATTCTTTAACACTAATCAAATCTGCACCATTATTAAGCATTTCCGTTGCAAAACTATGCCTAATCATATGTGGATGAACATGTTTATTTAAATCATTTTGTATTGCTATTTCATTAAGAATATTTCTAATCTGTCTATCTGTTATCCTATTTCCATTTTTATTTAAAAATAAATAATTGCTTCTTTTAGTATTTAATTTTTTTCTACCATCATCTAAATATAAATTTAAAATATTTTTACATCTTTCATCAAAATAAACTATTCTCTCCTTATTACCTTTTCCTAATATTTTTATACTATCATTATATTTATCTATTTTATCTATTGTAATATTAACAAGTTCACTTACTCTTACTCCCGTTGCATAAAGCATTTCTATTATAAGTTTATTTCGCTGATTTAATGGTTTTTCTACATTTGCTACTTCTAATAAATTATTCATTTCTTCTTCATTTAAAAAATGAGGTAAACTTTTCGCTTTTTTAGGATTATGTATATGCATAAATGGATTATCATTTATAATCTCTTCATTGTATAAATATCCATAAAAACTTCTAATACTACTTAATTTTCTTGATATAGAGTTTTTAGATAATTTCTTATCATATAAAAATGTTAAATATTTTCTTACTTCTTCATCTTTTACATTAATTATATTTTTATCTAATAAATAGTATAATTCTTCTACATCTTCTTTATAAGAAATAATGGTATTATTTGAATATTTTCTAACTGATTTTAAATATTCTAAAAAGTCTTTTATATAATTCATTTTTTTAAAGATTTAACTTTCAAATATTGATATTCTTCAATATCATAATAATTTTTTTCTATTTCCTCATTTTTAATTTTATCTATCATTATTCCCTCAGAGTCAAGTTTTTCTGTATTAATACTATTAATTAATTTATTTAATTCATCTTCATATGATACACTTTCTTTTATTTTGATATAAGAAGAATTTACAAGTTCAAAGTAACATTTTCTTTTTAATGAATAACCTTTTAAATTTCTGATAATAAATCCATATAATTCTATCATGTCTATATTATCTATATTTCTATTTTTATATTTTTTAGATTGATAAATAAAACTTCCCTTAATTCTTGACTTATCATCAATTAAATAACTAAAATATAATTCGCAAATTTTAGAATCTTCTAATAAATAATAATCTTGGTACATTATATCATCTATATATCTTATTTTATTTTCATTTATTGATTCTATATATACATCATTAAATTTTCTATTTAATTTTTTATTTTCTTTATCTAACAAGTCTTTTTTATTTTTATAAAAATAAGTATATACATCTATCTCTTGTATATTATTTGTATTAACCAAAATTATTTTATCAAATCCATTATCTAAAACTAATCTATACATCTTATCACCTACATTTTAATTATATTTTATTTTTTATATTAAGTAAATAATATTTAATAAAATTTAATCTTTAATTCTATTTCCATTTACCAAAGGATTTAAAGTTCTAGATTTAATTTTAGGTAATTTTATTTCTTTAATTTCATCTTTTTTTATTGTTTGAAACTCTAAAAGATATTTATTTAATATATCATCTTGTTTTTCTTTTAATATATTAAATAACATATTTTCATCATAAATATATAAAAAATTATATGTTATATAGCCTTTTTCTATTGCTATTTTAGTAATTTTTGCTAATAAATTCATCATATAATTATCTTCTTTAGAATGGCAAAAAATATCAATATTATCACTAACATCTAAAACTCTTTTAGCAATATTAAAAGTTTTAAAACCTATTTCTTCTTCATTTTCTAAATTATTATATATACAAATATCATTTAATATGTTTGTTATATCTTTCTTAGTTATTTCTTTAGTCCAACTCATACCTGTTAATATTACACCATCAAGTCTATCAGCACATAATTTTGGTCTATCATTATCTAATACTGAATATTTTTTAAAATTTATAATATCATCTATATTTATATTATCTTCAATTAAGCATTTTTGTAAATAAAGATCATTTCTGATTATATCTTCTGTATACTGCTCTGTAGTTTCTTGTTTCTCATAATCTTTATTCATATAATCAATAACATGAGAAAAACATGGCGTTGCTATATCATGAAAAAGTCCTGCAATAGTCATTATCTTATCATTAGTTAATTTATTTACAATTAAACTAGTTGTTATTGAATGGTCGTATCTAGTAATTTTTTCTTTAAAATTATAAATATCTTTTGAAGCGTAATCCATACCACAAAAATAACCAATATTTTTTAATCTTTTTAATGAAGGTGAATTAAGGTATTTATTAATATAATCAGGTCTATTTGAATAATTTAATTGTTCTAAATAATATTTTAATAGCATAAAATTCCCCCTTAAAAGTTTATTTTTTTACTATATTTTTGGTTAAGATAAAAGTTTTTTATTAATATTACTATCTTTATCTAAAATCATTTTTCTTGCTCTCTTAGTTTTAATTTCATCTTTTTTAATAATTTCATTATTTATATCAAGTAAATATTTATCTTACTAAACTGTCTTAATTTTTCAATATCAAAATCTATATATTTTCAATCATTTACTTTATATTTTTATATAATATCAAATGTTATTTTTCCAAGACGTCCTTCACGTAAATCTTTTAATATAAATTTATAAACTTTTTCATAATCTACTTCATTATTTCTTACTGCACCTATTTTTTTACCTATTTTGTCTAATGAAGTTATTATATCATCATTTTGATTTATTTTGTATCTTTCAGTTACTTCTTTTGGATAATTATTTAATAATTTTTTTAAGATATGCACTGCAATATCTTCTAAATTTAATACTTCTTCTTTTATTGCAGTCATTGAGGCTAAATT
Organism: uncultured Bacilli bacterium; assembly: GCA_947584955.1. The sequence goes on from CANPWS010000109.1 coordinate 3,899, forward strand.
AAGTGCTACTTCATTATCATCTAATTTAGGCCATAAAATTCCAGGAGTATCTAGTAATTCAAATTTTTCTCCTACTCTAATCCATTCTAAATGTGTAGTAACTCCAGGAGTATTTCCTACTTTTGTACTTTTTTTACCAACTAATTTATTAATTAAAGTGCTTTTTCCTACATTTGGTATTCCTAATATTAAAATTCTAGTTTTTCTAGGTTTTAATCCTTTTTTAGCTCTAGTATTATTTATTTCAATTGATATTTTATCAGTTAATTTTAATAATTCTTTAATATCGCCATTTATTAAATCTAATAATACTATTTCATATCCTAATTTCTTATAATAATTTACCCATTTTTCAGTTAATTTCATATCACATAAATCTTTTTTAGTAAAAACTAATATTCTTTTTTTATTTTTTATAATATTATCAATATCTTTATTCTTTGATGAATATGGTATTCTTGCATCTATTACTTCAAATACAATATCTATTAAATCTAATTTTTGAATTATATCTCTTTTTGCTTTTATCATATGACCTGGGTACCAGTTAATTCCGACTTTAGTTAATTTTTCTTCATTTGACATTTGAATCACTTCCCTTAAAATATATTTATCAGT
>CANPWS010000110.1 GCA_947584955.1 uncultured Bacilli bacterium
TCATTTTTATCACCACTATAGTTATGTCCTTTTCCTTTATTATTTATTCACTGACTTTTTTCCAAAAGAATTACATTTTTTTACAACTATGCTTTACAAAGTAAAGATAATTTGTTATAATACGCGATAATGATTTTAGAAAGAAGGAAAAAAGGTGGAAAAAATATATGTTTTTGGACATACTAATCCAGATACAGATAGTGTTTGTGCAGCCATTAGTTTGTCATATTTAAAAAATAAATTAGGATACAATACTTGTCCTATGATACTAAGTTCTATTAATAAAGAATCAAAATTTGTACTTGATTATTTTAAAGTTAAAGAACCTACTTTTTTAAATGATGTAAAAATTAAAATTAAAGATATTGATTATATAAAAAAATTTACAATAAATTCTAGTGAATCAATATATAAAGCATTTGAAAAAATGAATAAATTTGATGTAAGTAAAATTCCAGTAGTAGATGAAGATAAAAAAATGCTTGGAATAGTCAGTATGAAAGATATAGCCAAAGAACAATTTAATTATAATTATGAAAAAGTATGTGCTAGTTATGATAATATTTTAAGTGTAATAAAAGGAGAAAAAATATTAAAATTTGATGATAAAATAGAAGGAGAAGTAATTGTTGCAGGATACAAAAGTACAACATTTATTGATGAGATGCCTTTATCTGAAAGCAATATTTTAATTGTAGGAGACAGACATAGTATTATAGAATATGCAGTAAATAGCAAAGTAAAATTAATTGTTATAACAGGTGGTCATGATATAAAAGATGAGCATTTACAAATAGCTTTAAAAAATAAAGTAAATATAATAAAATCATCATATAATACGTTATATACTACGAAAATATTTAATTTATGTAATGATGTTAGTATGGTCATGAGTAGTGATAGTGTTTTGTGTGTAAATGAAAATGATAATTTAAGTGACTTTATAGAGCTAGCTAATAAGAAAAAATATAGTTATTATCCAGTTTTAGATAAAAAATCAAAATGTCTTGGTATTATTAGATTATCAGATGCTTGTATAAGTAAAAAGAAGAAAGTTATATTAGTTGATCATAATACAATAACTCAAAGTGCTGTAGGTCTTGAAGAAGCAGAAATTATAGAAATAGTAGATCATCATAATATTTCTTCGGTGGCTACTAATATGCCTATTAATTTTAGAAATATGCCTGTAGGAAGTACTAATACAATCATTTATACAATGTTTAGAGAAAATAATATAGAAATACCAAAAGATATTGCAGGTATTATGCTATCTGGTATAATATCTGATACACTTTTGTTTGCTTCACCTACCACAACAAGTATGGATATTGATGCAGCAATAGTTTTAAGTCATATTGCAAAAGTTAATTATCAAGAATATGGTTTAGAAATGTTAAAAGCTGGTTCATCACTTAAAGATAAAGAAGTTGAAGAAGTAGTTAATACAGATTTTAAAAATTATATACTTTCTGGTAAAAAAATAGGAATAAGTCAAGTATTTACAATGAATACAGAAGAAGTACTTGATAAAGTTAATGATTATGTTGATTATCTTAATAAGTGTATTAATGATGGATTTGATTTTGTAATTATGTTTGTTACTGATATTTTAAAAAATGGTTCTTATGTTATATATTCATCATCAGCTTATAATATTATTAATAATGCTTTTAATTTAGATAATAATTTAGTCGAAGGAATGTTTATAAAAGATATTTTATCAAGAAAAAAGCAAATACTTCCACTTATTATAAATGAGATGGAAAATATCTAAGTAAAATTTAACAAAAATCTTGTAATTTAAAGTTTGAATTTGATATAATATATAAAAAGAGAAGGACGTGAAAAAATGAAAATATTGTCAGTTAATGCAGGAAGCTCTTCATTAAAGTTTACTGCTTATGAAATGCCTGAAGAAGAGAGTTTAATTTCAGGTGTATTTGAAAGAATTGGAATGGAAGATAGTTTTTATACTATTAAATTTAATGGAGAAAAAATAAAAAAGGAAGTACCTTTAGAAAATCATGAGGTTGCATTTTCTATTTTAATGGAAGAACTTAAAGATAATGGAGTTGTTAAATCTTATGATGAAATAAAAGGAATTGGTCATAGAGTTGTTCAAGGTGGTGATTATTTTGATAAAACTGTTGTAGTAACAGAAGATGTAATATCAAAAATAGATGAATTATCACTTTTAGCTCCATTACATAATCCTGCGGCAATAACAGGTATTAGAGCAGCACAAGCTACTTTACCTAAAGCTGTACAAACAGTTGTATTTGATACTGCTTTTCATCAAACAATGAAAGAAGAAAATTATATGTATGCACTTCCATATGAATGGTGTGAAGAATATAAAATAAGAAAATATGGTGCTCATGGTACTAGTCATAAATATGTAGCAGCTAGAATGAATGAGATATTAGGTAGATATAATACAAAACTTATTACATGTCATATAGGTAATGGTGCAAGTATAACTGCTGTTTTAGAAGGAAAATGTGTAGATACTTCAATGGGACTTACTCCTAATGCTGGATTGATAATGGGGACACGTTGTGGTGATATAGATGCTACTATTGTTCCTTACATGATGGACAAATTAAAAATTAATTCTAAAAAGATGGATGAAATTTTAAATAAAAAAAGTGGACTTCTTGGTATAAGTGGTATTAGTAGTGATTCAAGAGACATTGAAGAGGGAATTAATAGAGGTAATGAAAGATGCATATTGGCTCAAAAAATGTATGTAAGAAGAATTATTGATTACATAGCTAAATATTATGTAGAATTAGGTGGATGTGATGCTATTGTTTTTACTGCAGGAGTCGGAGAAAACTCTATTCATACTAGAAGAGAAGTACTTGATGGTCTTAGTGCTCTTGGAGTTGTTATTGATGAGGAAGCTAATGATGTAAGAGGTGAAGAAAAACTTATAACAAAAGAAGAATCTAAAATACCTTGTTATATAATTCCAACAAACGAAGAATTAATGATTGCAAGAGATACTTATGATTTAACTAATTAGAAAGAGTGATTTGATGCTAGGGGTTTATAAACTAATAAAAAGAGAAATAAAAAAATATGATAATATAGTAATAGTTAGACATATAGGGGCAGATCCAGATGCTTTAGGTAGTCAGTTTGGCTTAAAAGAATTAATTTGTTTAAACTTTCCTTTAAAAAAAGTTTATGCTTTAGGAAGTCCAGCATCTAGATTTAAATATTTAGGTTTACTTGATAAAGATGATAATATTGATTACTCAAAGGCTTTACTTATAGTTTTGGATACACCAGATTTAAAAAGAATAGATTTAAATGTTGATATATCAAAATTTTCTGAAGTAATAAAAATAGATCATCATCCTATTGTTGATAAATATGGTGAAATATGTATTTCTGATGATAGTGCATCTAGTACAAGTCAATTAATTTGTGAGTTTATAGTAGCAAATAAATTAAAGATAAATGATAAAATTGCAAGTTATTTATATACAGGAATAGTATCAGATACAGATAGATTTTTACATGATTATACTAGTAAGAGAACATTTGAATTAGTAAATTATTTACTTAATAATGCTGATATTAAATTTCCTTTAATTTATGAGCCATTATATTTAAGACCATTAGAAGAAATAAGATTTCAAGGTTATATTTATCAAAATATGATTGTTACAGAAAATGGTCTTGCATATATAAAGATAACTGATAATCTTATGAAAGAATTTAAAGTTGATTCTGCATCTGCGGGGAATATGATAAATGAATTAAAATATATTGATAAGATAATTGCTTGGATATTTTTATCCGAGGATACTAAAAGTAATTTAATAAGAGCAAATATTAGATCAAGAGGACCATATATTAATGATCTTGCTGCGATATATGGTGGTGGTGGTCATAAATATGCTTCTGGTGCAAGGCTTACTAGTTGGAAACAAGCAGATAATTTAATTAAAGATTTGGATGAATTATTAAAAAAGTATAATGAAAAATTAGAAAAATAAAAGTTAATAATTTGAAATTATAATTTATTATTAACTAGTATAGTTATAGTTAATTTATGTTTCTTTATAAATTTATATGAAAAATAATATTTTAACTTGTATAAATTGGTAAATTATGTTATTATTAATGTAGTAAAAAAGTAGAAAGAAGGTGCCTCTCTTATGAAAAATGCAATAGAAATCACACATACATTTGTACGTAATGGGGGGGGGCACTTTAAGTTAAATCTTTCTAATAAATATAAGGAAAATAGCTATAGAGAAAATATCTATTTAATTAGTAGATATTCTTTTCTATAGCTTTTTTGCATGTAAGGAGTTAAGGAAAAGGTTAATAAATAAAGTTTTAAAAAAGAAGAAAGGAAATAAAAAATGAAGTTATTGATTGAAAACTTAAAAACTCATAAATCATTAGTAATTAGCATTTTTTCACTAGCAATGTTTATAAT
>CANPWS010000111.1 GCA_947584955.1 uncultured Bacilli bacterium
TTTTTGAATTTATATTACAATATTCCTTTTTAATTTTTTTTAATTATTATCAAAAATTGTACAAAGGAAAAAATTCTTAGTATATATAACTTGAAAAATATAAATTATTATGTTAGTATTAAATTATATAATAAGAAAGGGATTTAGTAAAAGTGAAAAGTACAATATTAAAAAATATTCTAATAGTATTAGGAATTAGTATTTTTGGAGTATCAGTTGCTTATTTTGTTAAAAATACTAATAATACATATGCTGCTAAAAATTATGAAGTATCATTTTATTCATTAGATGATAATAATACAGTAACAAGACAAACCGTAGTAGAAGGAGGAAGAGTCTCAAGACCATCTAATCCAACAAAAAATGGCTATACATTTAAATATTGGTCCGAAACACCAAATGGAAGTGAATATAATTTTAGTAATTCAGTTTATAGAAGTTTTACACTCTATGGAGTTTGGACTCAAAATGCTGCAGTAGTAAATAAGTATACAGTAAACTTTAATTTAAACGGTGGTAGTGGAAATATAGGTAGTCAAACAATTACTGAAGGTGGAACTGTAAATAGACCAGCAAATCCAACAAGAAGTGGCTATACATTTTTATATTGGTCAACAAGTACAAGTGGAAGTGAATATAATTTTGGAAGTGGAGTAAGAAATAGTTTTACTTTATATGCAATTTGGAGAAAAAATACCGTAAGTTATACAGTAAGTTTTGATTTTAACGGTGGAAGTGGTACTGCGACAAGTCAAAAAGTAGAAGAAGGAAATACTGTAAATAGACCAGCAAATCCTACTAGAGACGGTTATACATTTTTATATTGGTCAACTTCCAGAACAGGAGGAGAATATAATTTTGGAAATGGAGTAAATAGTAATTTTACCCTTTATGCAATTTGGCAAAAAAATGCACAAACTCCATCACCAGAACCATCAACACCAACAACTCCAGAACCTCAAACTCCTCAAACTCCAACACCATCAACACCACCATCTACTACACCATCGACACCAACGCCAACAACTTATAATGTAACTTTTGATTTAAACGGAGCAACAGGAAATGTTCCATCCCAAAATATAGTAAGCGGATCTAAAGTAACAAGACCAGAAGATCCTGTTAAAAATAATAGTACTTTCAATGGCTGGGCAACATCAAAAAGTTGTAGTACAATGTATAACTTTGATAATGCCGTAACAAGTAATATTACATTATATGCTTGCTTTACTAATAATTATAGCGTAACAATTACAAGAAATGGTTTGCCATATATAGATAATTATAACATAACAGTTAAAGAAAGAGAAACGTTAGAAAAATATAACAATAATAGAAATTTAATAATTTTTGATACAACAACGTATAAAATGTCAAATGAAACAGAATGTATAAATACTTTAAAAGAAATAAATGCATCAAAAAATGATAATCAATTAAGAGCAAGTTGTGAAAAAATACAAAAAATCTTAAATTGTTCAACTGAAAATTGCTATGGATCTAAATACGCAGCTTTAGAAGATGATGATGTTGAGGAAATACTATATTTAATAGAAAAAGAAGTATTAAATGTTGAATATAAAAAGTATAATTATATCGGATTATATCGTGATAATAATTGTACATCAAATTATAATTATAGTAGTAGTATAACATCAAATATAAATATATATGAATGTTTTGTTGAAGAAAGTAAAAATACAGGACAAAATAATATAACTGTCAATAATAAGAAAAAAACTAATATTGTAAGTATAATATTTATAATAATACCAATTTTACTAGTAATTGGAATAGTATTATATTTTATAAGAAAAGCAAAAATTGCAAATAGTGTAGATTAATAAAAGACTAATAACAAAATAGAAATTGTTATATAGTCTTTTTATTATAATATTTATTTTAATTAAAAAAATTAGCAAAAAACTATTGACATTGCTAAAAAATAGTAATATAATTTCTTTAGCATTCATAAATTAGAAGTGCTAAAGGAAGTGATACTTTGGTTACAAGTAGGCAAGAAGAAATATTAAGAGAAATAGTAGAAGAGTATATAAAAACAGCAAAGCCAGTAAGTTCTAATCATATTTGTAATAAATTAAATTGTTCATCTGCGACAATTAGAAATGAAATGGTAGCTTTAGAAGAGCAAAAATTATTAGAAAAAAATCATTTTGCATCTGGAAGAATACCAAGTGAAAAAGGTTACAAATATTATGTAGAAAAACTTATGAAACCAAAGAACATGACTGGAGAAGATATGTTAAAGCTCCAAACTATATTTAAAAATAGTTCACTAGATTTAAGTGACACAATTAAAAAAAGTATAGAATTAATTAGTGAAGTAACAAACTATACATCAGTAGTATTAGGAAACTCTTCCAAAGAAAATAAATTAAAAGAAGTAGAGGTAGTACCACTTGAAGAAGGTGAGATACTTACATTAGTAATTACAGATAAAGGATATGTTGAACATAAAAAAATGAACATACCAGATAGCATATCAATCGAAGATGTTAGAAAAACTGTAGAATTAATAAATAGATTAATCGTAGGAACACCAATTGATGAAGTAAGTGAAAAACTTGAATATGAAGTAAAACCAATAATAGGAAAATATGTAAAACAACATGATGTACTTTATAATGCTTTTTATGATGCTTTTTCAGAATTTACTACTAAGGCAAGTACAAAAGATGTACAATTTGTAGGAAGAAATAATTTTTTAAAACAGCCAGAATTTTCTGATATAGAGAAAGCTAAAGAAATATTAAATAAATTTGAAAATATTAAAGATATTAACAAAGTAACAGATGAAGAAGACGGAATAAAAATATATATAGGAAAAGAAAGTGAAATATCAGATGACGTAGCTATAATAAAAACAAAATACAATTATAATGGTGAAGAAAAAACAATAGCTATAATAGGACCAAAAAGAATGGAATATGATAGAGTAGTAAGCATGTTAGATTACATAAAGAAAAATATAGAAAATTAAAGAAAGAGAGTTAGTATGAGTAAAAATAAACATAACAAAGAAGATGTAAAAAATGAAAATATAAATAATTTACAAGAAATAAATGATAATAAAGAAACTAAACAAGAAGAAGATGTAAGTAATAACAATTGTGAAGATAAAACAAAAAAATTGGAAGAAGCTTTACTTAGAACACAAGCAGAACTTATTAATTTTAAAAGAAGAAAAGAAGAAGAAACATCAAGATTATTAAAATATGCTAATGAAGATATTATAGTTGAATTTTTACCTGTATTAGATAATATAGAAAGAGCAATAAAAATGGACGATGATAATTTAGATGATGAAGTATCAAAATTTTTAGCAGGATTTAAGATGGTATACGCACAAATAAAAACCTTACTTGAAAAATTTGAGGTAAAAGAAATTGAATGCTTAGGAAAAATGTTTGATCCTACTTATCATCAAGCTGTTTTAACAGAAAGTGATAATACAAAAGAAAAAGGAATAATTCTAGAAGTATTACAGAAAGGATATATGTATAAAGATAAGGTTATCAGAGTAAGTATGGTTAAAGTAAATAATTAAGGAAAATATAATGAAAAATGAAAATAATAACCCATTACTATTTTCAATCATCTTTAGCATGAATAGTTATTATGATCATGAAATAACCTTAGAAGACATAAGATATCTTTATAATATAAAAGTTAGAAAATGCCAAATAAATCTTTATAAACATATAATACAAATGTTAAGTAGTGGATATTCTTACGAAAAAATATCAGAGTATCTTGATAATATAAATGTTGATGAATATCAAAACTTAAGTATGGATGAACAAAATTATATTCAAAAAAAATTAAGAAGAGATATAAAATTAAGAAAAAATAATGAAAATAAAAATAGAGGAGTGATAAATAATGAGTAAAATTATAGGTATTGATTTAGGAACAACAAATAGTTGTGTATCAGTATTAGAAGCAGGGGAAGCAAAAGTAATCCCTAATCCTGAAGGAAATAGAACAACTCCATCAGTAGTAGCATTTAAAAATGGTGAAAGAATAGTCGGAGATGCCGCAAAAAGACAAATGGTTACAAACAAAGATACAATTTCATCAATAAAAAGATTAATGGGAAGTGATAAGAAAGTAGAAGCAGCAAGAAAAGAAGTAGCTGAACTTATCAATGCCAAACCTCAGGAAGTTTTCTTTACAGGAAGTGGTTCAGAAGCAGATAACTGGGCTCTAAAAGGAGTAGCTGAACGTAAAAAGAATAAAGGAAAACATATAATTACGAGCGCAGTAGAACACCATGCTGTTTTACATACTGCTCAGGCCCTTGAAAAACAGGGTTTTGACGTTACCTATTTACCAGTAGATGAATACGGAATGGTAAATCCT
>CANPWS010000112.1 GCA_947584955.1 uncultured Bacilli bacterium
TAGAACTTACTTACTTACTTTGTCATTAGTAAGTTCTATTTAAGGATAAGATTTATAATCCTAAATATAATATTTTACTTACTGATGATAAATCTTATCCTTATATAGAACTTACTAATGACAAAGTACCTTTATTAAAAGTAGTTAGAAATCCTAAAATTAGGAAGAAAAATAATTATGTTTTTGGTCCTTATCCTAATGCTGGAGCAGCTAGAAAAACAGTAGAATTATTAAATAGAATTTATCCTATTAGAAAATGTAAAAATATGCCTAAAAAAGAATGCTTATATTATCATATTGGGCAATGTCTTGGATACTGTGTAAAAAAAGAAGAAGAAGCAAAAGAAAAAGAAATGAAAAATGAAATAATTGCTTTTTTAAATGGTAATCATAAAATTGTAACTGATAAATTAAAAGAAAAGATGGATTTTTATTCTGAAAAATTAGAGTTTGAAAAAGCTATGGAATATAAAGAAATGTTAGATTATATTAATATTACTTTAGAGAAGCAAAAAGTTGAATTGGATGATAATATTAATAGAGATATTATTGGTTATTATGTTAAAGATAATTATCTTTCTGTATCCATATTGTTTATTCGTGGTGGAAAACTTCTTGATAAAAAATCTTCTGTTTTTCCTATTATTAGTTCTTTTGAAGAAGAATATTCAACCTTTGTATCTAACTTTTATTATGCACATGAAATAAGACCTAAAGAAGTTTTGATAGATAAGATAGATAATGAACTTATGAGTAGTGCTTTTAATATAAAGTTTATTACTCCAATAAAAGGATTTAAGAAAAAATTACTTGATTTAGCATATGAAAACGCTAAAATTTATTACGAAGAAAAACTTAGCTTAATGCTTTCTAAAGAAGAATCTTTACTTGAAGTTATGGATGAGCTTGCTAGTAAACTAGAAATGGATAAAGTTAGTAGAATTGAACTTTTTGATAATTCTAATTTGTTTGGTACATTTAATGTAAGTGGTATGGTTGTTTTTATTGATGGAAAACCTGCTAAAAATGAGTACCGTAAATTTAAAATAACTAATGATGTTAATGATGATTATGGTACAATGAGAGAAGTTATTTATAGAAGGTACTTTAGAGTTTTAAAAGATAATTTGGAAAGACCTGATTTAATTATTGTTGATGGTGGATTAGGACAAGTTAATGTTTGTGAAGAAGTTATTAAAAGTCTTAATATGAATATTAGAGTAGCAGGATTAAAAAAAGATGATAAACATAATACTAATATGTTAATTACTAGTACTAAAGAAATATCGCTTGATAAATCAAGTAAGTTATTTTTATTACTTACTAAAATGCAAGATGAAGTACATAATTATACTATTTCTTATCATAAACAAATAAGAAGTAAAGGAGCTCTTTCTAGTATTTTAGATAATATTTCTGGAATAGGTGAGGTTAGAAAAAATAAACTACTTAAAAAATATAAAACAACAGAAAAGATGAAAGAGGCTTCTGTTGAGGAACTTTCTTTGATTCTTCCTCATGATATTGCTGTATCTTTTAAAAATTATCTTATGGAAAATTTATAAATATATCTATACTTTTTAATAAAAAAATTATATAATACTATTTAGGTGATGCCTATATGGAATATACTAGTCAAAAAGAACTTTTTGATAGTTTAAAGCCTGCTTTTGCAGTAAAACTTAGACTAATTGGTAATGATTATGATTATATTACAAAGTCTGATATTTGGAACTATTTAAAAATTAATAAATGGCGTATGGATGTGGGACTTACAATTGCTGAGATGGTTGATGATATTATTTTAGTAGATATTGATAAGGTTGATAGATTTGTTAAAGATTATATAAAAAATAAACATGATGAAAGATTAGAGGGATAGTTTATGTATAGTAAAATTATGATAATTTTGGGAGTAATTAGTTTAATTTTATTGATATTAATAATAATTTTAAAGAAAAAAAGAATAAAAGTATTTTTTGGTAGTATTTTATGTTTAATTATATTAGTATGTGGTTCTTTATTTTTACCAAATCTTATGGATAAAATACATTATGGTCTTGATTTACAAGGAGGTTTTGAAGTACTTTATGAAGTAAATCCTATCGAGGGTGAGCTTACTTCAGATATGGTTTATAATACTTATAAAGCATTATTAAAGCGTATTGATATTTTAGGAGTTAGTGAACCTGAGATTTCAATCGAATCTGATAATAAAATAAGAATAAGATTAGCGGGTGTTACTAATAAAGAAGAAGCTAGAGATGTCCTTTCTGGTGCGGCAGTTTTAACTTTTAGAGATGTATATGATAATGTTTTACTTACTGCGGATGTTTTAGGAGGCAATGTTAAAATTGCTACAAATGAGCAAGGTAGATATGTTATTAGTTTGCCTATTAAAGATACAAGTTCTTTTTATGAGGCAACTAAAAAAGTTAAGAATATGACAGATAATAGAATGGTTATTTGGCTTGATTTTGAAGAAGGCGTTGATAAATTTAAGAATGAAGATAGAAATAGTACTTGTGGTACGGATGGATCTCATTGTCTTTCAGCTCCTTATGTAAAAGAAGCTTTTGCATCAGATGTTGTAATTGAAGGATCTTTTTCTAAGGAAGAAGCTACTAAACTTGTAGAACTTATTAATTCTGGAGCAATGCCTACAAAACTAGAAGAAATTTCATCAAGAACTGTTGAAGCTTCTTTTGGCGAAAATGCTTTAAATAAAACTTTAGTTGCAGGCATTGTTGGAATAGTTTTAGTTTTTGTAATTATGATTATTGCATATCATTTTTCTGGATTTATCGCAGGAGTTAATTTAATTATTTATACATTATTTTCTTTATTAGTATTTTATTTAATTGATGGTGTGCTTACACTTCCTGGAATTGCTGCCATGTTACTTGGTATTGGTATGGCTGTAGATTCAGTAATTATATGCCTAGAGAGAGTAAAAGAATCACTTATGAAAGGTAAAAGTTTAAGTAAAGCTTTTGAAGAAGGTAATAAAGAATCATTATCTAGTATTATTGATTCTAACATAACAACGGTAATTGTGGCAGTTATATTATTTATTTTTGGACAATCTTCAGTAAAAGGATTTGCTACAATGCTTATTATTAATATTGTTGCAACTATTTTAATTATGGTTTTACTTTGTAGATTTATTTCTAAATGTTTTATTAAAACAACATACTTTGATGATAAATTAGGATTTTTTATTGGAATAAGTAAGAAAAAAATAAAAGAGAAAAAAGAAAAATTTAAAAAATTAAATTTTGTTAAAATGGGAAAAATTTATTCTACCGTTATATTAGTTACAATTTTAGTTTTAGGAGTTATTACTTATTTTACTAAATTTAATTTAGGTGTTGATTTTACTGGTGGTACTAGTATTGTAATAAATGAAAAATTAGATTTAACTTCTGATATAAAAAATATGAATTATACTATTAAAGATAGTGATATTAATAATAGTGCTAGTACATATATTATTGATGAAGTTCTTAATAAAGATGATATAGAAAAACTAAATAAATATATTTTAGATAAATATGATGCTAATTCTGATATTTATGTTGTATCTGATGTAGTTAAGAAAGATTTAGTTAAAAATGCTATATATTCACTTTTGATTTCAGCAGTGGCAATTATTATTTATATTAGTTTTAGATTTAAATTTAATTATGCTATTGGTGGTATTATTGCACTTATACATGATTTAGCTTTGACAATTTTATTCTTTGGATTATTTAAAATAGAAATTAATTCTGTTTTCATTGCAGCTATTCTTACAATAATTGGATACTCTATTAATGATACTATAGTAACTTTTGATATGATTAGAGCAAATTATAAGAAAAAGAAAGAAATTAAATCTAAAGAAGATTTAGATGAAATTGTAAATTCTAGTATTAAAAGAGTATTTTCAAGAACAATTTTAACAACAATAACTACTATTGTTCCTGTTATTTGTTTAATGATTATGGGTGCTACTGAAATTATTAACTTTAATATTGCACTTTTAATAGGATTTGTATTTGGTACTTTATCAAGTATATTTGTATCAAATTATATTTGGAAAATTCTTGAATATAAGAAAATTACGGCACCTAAAAAAGATAATGATGACGATGATGAATTAGAAGAATATAAAGTTAAAGGTGTTAATTGTTAAAAATGTTATTGATAAATTAATGTTAATATGATAAAATTAATACATAAATAAATGGTAGAAAGAAGGTGCCTCTCTTATGAAAAATATTATGAAAAATATAACAGAAAATACACATACATTTGTACGTAATGGGGGGGGGGCAGTTTAAGTTAAATCTATCTAAAAAATATAGAAAAAATAGCTATA
>CANPWS010000113.1 GCA_947584955.1 uncultured Bacilli bacterium
GAAGATGTACTATTAAATCCAGATACTACTATTAGATTATTAGAAAAAGATGTTATTAATTATATGGATTTTAATGAAATTTCTAAAGGAAGATTAATAAACTTAAAATCTATTGATAATAATACTTTTAAATTATCTTCTAATAAAATAACTAAACATAAAAAAGATTTAGTTCTTGGAGAAGGAGAATATTTCTATACTGAAGTAGAGCGTACTTTAGAAAAATATAAAGATAAAATAGTAGAAATTGAAGAAAATGGAAAAAATAAATATGCATTAAAAAAATATAAATTATTAGTTATAGATAGTATAGGACAAGATAGAACAATAGGATTATCTAAAGATACATATAGTTTTTTATATAAAGTATGTTTTGATTTTAGAGCAGTATATATAAAAGAAGATGATGAAAAATATACTATATATTCTAAAATAGTAAGTAATTCTAAAAAAGCATATATATTAGAAAATGAAAACTTAGATACACTAGTATTTAATAGTACTATTAGACCATTATTTAAATATATTAATATATATGAATTAGAAGATGGTACTTATAAAAAAACATCTTTACAAAAATATTATGATGAAAATATACTAACTAAAAAGCCTAAAATTGATTAGTATTTATTTGAAGTAGGGGATAGTATGGGATTAAGTTCAAATAAGATTAAGGAAATGGATTCTAAACAATTATATGATATGTTACTTCCTATTATAAATGAAATATATGAATCATTTAAATATATAAGTATTAATGAAGAAGAATACAATAATTTAGTATTAAAAATTATAGATGATTCTAAAAGTAATTATGATGGTAATGAAACATACATTGATTTTATAAACAAAAAAATAAGATTTAAATTATCTGAAATAACAAATAATCTTATGTCAAATCCAGAAACCTCTTTTAATATATTAAATAATTATATAAATCAAAATTTTAGTAACGTTACATCTTTTAATATAGCATTGGATTATTTTAAAAAATTAAGTTCTTTTTTAGAACCATATAATTTTATTCCAAATGTAGATTTATTGGTTAAATTAATTAATAATAATAGTAAACTTAATATAATAGTAAGATATCTATTTGAAAAATACAATTTTTCAATTAAATATGACAATTTAAATATTTATAGTGATAATTTATTGTCTTCTTTGATTGATACTTATTGTATGATAAATAATATAGATATTAATGAATTAAATTTTGATAATGAAGAAATTAATAATTTACCAGATAGTGTAACAATGTATATGAATGAAATAAAAAAGATACCTTTACTTACTATAGAAGAAGAACAAGATTTAGCTAAAAAAACTGCAGAAGGTGATAAATTAGCAAGAGATAAGCTAATTAATAGTAATTTAAGGTTGGTTATTAATATAGCAAAAAAATATGTTGGTAGAGGATTATCATTTTTAGATTTAATTGAAGAAGGTAATATAGGATTAATTAAAGCAGTAGATAAATTTGATTACTCTAAAGGCTTTAAATTTTCTACATATGCATCATGGTGGATAAGACATAATATTTATATAGCACTTGTAACTAAAGCTAGAAATATTAGAATACCGGTTAATAAATATAAAAAAGTTGTAGATCTTAAAAAAATAATTTCTTATTTAGAAGATAAATTAAATAGAACACCAACTATTGGAGAAATAGCTAGTGAAATGAAGATATCTGTACAAGAAGCATCAAAATTATATAATCTACAAATCGATACAATAAGTATTAATTCCTTTGTTAGTGATGAAGAAGATTCAGAATTAGAAATATTTATTCCATCAGATATAGATACACCGGAGGATGTTGCTATATATAAAAATTTACAAGAACAAGTAAATAGTTTATTAGAAAAATGTAATTTAACTTTAAACGAAAAAGAAGTATTAAAATTGAGATTTGGACTTAAAGATAAAAATCCTATGGCATTAGAAAAAATAGGAGAAAAATTAAATATTAGTCGTCAAAGAGTAAAACAAATAGAAGAAAGAGCATTATATAAGATTAGAAATTGTGAACAAATTAGTGATTTTGCAATATATATGGATAATCCTGATAAATCTATAAAAAATATAAAAGATTCTAGAGAAAATTATTATGATTATATAAATTCATATAAAAATAAACTAAATGCCACTAAAATTGAAATAAAAGAAAATAAAATAAAAAGAGAAAATGAGCAAAAGAAAATGCCAAGATTACGAAGTATATATGAATATTTTAGTGATTATACAAAAGAACAAATTGATGAAATGTTATCAAAATTAATAGATAAAGATAAAGAATTATTAAAACTAAGATATGGTGAAGATTTAAATAATCCTATAAATAAAGGCTTAACTAGAGAACAAACAAATAGATTTTATGGTACATTAATACCAAAAATGAAAAGATTATTAAGTAATTCAACCGGAAAAAGAAATACAATAACTAAAGTAAATATTGAAGAATATACATTAAATGAAACAAATAAAGATAATTTAATAACACAAAAAAATAAAACTAATGATATAACTAAAGAAGATTATAAGAAAATACTTGATTTATTAAAAACACCATCATTTGTACAATTAGTGAATTCTTTATCAGAAAAAGAAGCAATAATAATATTATTAAATTTAGGATTTGTAGATGGAAAATGTTTTGATACAAAGTCTATTGCGGAATTTTTTGGAATGGAACAAACAGAAGTAAGAAATATTATTAAGAATGTATTATTAGTATATAAAGATAAAATAAATAATTTCTTAGATGAAGTAAAAAATGAACAAAAAGAAAATACTTTAACTAAATCTTATTAAAATTAAAATACCAAATATGGTATTTTTTTAGTATAATTAATATTCTTGACTTTTTTATAAAATATGATACTATAAAGTTCGTCAAAAAAGATTATATAATTTATGAATATAAGGGGGATTTTATATGAGTAAAATTAAAATAGAACAAGCTAAACTACTAAAATATAAATTAGAAAAGTTTAAAAAAATTAATAAAAGAAATTTAAAAATACTTTCTACTATATCTAATTATTTAGTACCATTTTTTGCATCTGCTAGTATAACTATAGGAACATTTAAATTATTAGGATTTGGTTTTCCTTTTCAAAAAGATGATGTATTTAGATATAAAGAGTATGATTTGGATTATAATTCAAATGAATATGTAACTATGAATGAAGAATATGTAAATAAAGTTTTATTTCCTTTTAACAAATCAAATATTTCAATAACATTATATACTCCTTGGGAATATAAAGATAATCAATATATAAGATATAAAAGAGTATATGATATAAAATCTAATATCAATATAGAATTAATAGATGCTGTTTTAGATAATGATTATAATAAAATTAATGAATTACTAGATTATAATGAAGAAACACAAATTTCTAATACAATTGATTCTAATATTTCTAATAATTATTATGTAGAAGCAAAATTAAATTTTTTGGATAAAACAGATTATATAAAATATAGTGAAAAAACTTTTAGTAATGTAATGATTACTATTGCCGAATTAAGTATTATTTTAATATTAGGATTTTTAGTAAATTATTTAAGATCATTTAATTTATTAGATAGGTTAAAAAATATTAATAATATGTATAATATTGATAATATAATTGAAGATATATCTGATATAAAAAGAAAAATATTATCTTTAAAAACAGTAAAGGATTTGGATAGTAATGATGAATAGTAATATATTAGATAAATTAAAAAAAGATATAAAAAAGACAGAATTTGTAATAAATCATACAAATATATATAACATGCGTAACTATTTTATTACGTTATTAATAAAAAGTGGAATTGCTTTGGATTATCTTTTACCATTTATTTGTATGGCAATTGTTGTTTTAAATGGAAAACAATTTAAACAAAATCCTCCATTTAAAATTGATGATATTAAAGTTAATACAAAAATTGAAACAATTGATACTTCAAGCGGTAGTCATATTAAACATAAATCTTTTGATTTTGAATATGACGATGAAATACTAGAATACTCAACAGGATGGAAAATTAATGATAAAGGTTTATATGAAAGAACTGAAACTCATTATAGATTAAATAATAGAGTTGATATTAATGATGTAGATAAAGTATTATCCATGTCAAAAGAAGAAATTGAAAATATGTTAGAAATAACAAATATTAAAACAATTACTAAAAGTAGTTTATCTGAAGAAGATTCAATATATAATAAAGATGCTATTATAGTGATTAATCATACAGAATCAGA
>CANPWS010000114.1 GCA_947584955.1 uncultured Bacilli bacterium
TAGGATATGAACTATTTTCATATTTATAAACAATGTCAGCCATTCCTCCTCCTGCATGAGTCTTAGGCAAAAAATCTGCATCTAGACTTAAATTCATAAAATCTAAAATATTACCTTTTTTATCACTAATCCTATACCATACTATACCAAGTATATATTCAAAAATGGTTGGAATATCTGCATTATCTGTTATATATAAATTTAGTTCTTTATCATTTCTGTCCTTTATTTGTTTTAATATTCTAATTAAATCCTCATTTTTAAATTTATGTTCAATTAAATCATTAAAATTTTTAAGTTTTTCGTCTTTAATATAAGAATTTACACTTTTTGGTGTTAAGTTTTTTCCTAAGTCTTTATTAATATTATTAATAATGTTATATATATCTTTTTTATATAATTTAGAAATATTTTCTAATGGAATATCTGAATAAAATTGATTTAAATATTGTTCATTTTCTAGTAAATCCTCATTTAATAAATCGTCAATAATATCTTTAAAATAATATTTAGGTAACATATCTATTTCTATCTTTTCATCTTCAAATCTTATTATATCTGTTAATGAAAAGTATCGCTTATTTAAATCAAAATATTCTTTTAAATTTACTTTCCATTTAAATAAATGTATTTTTAAAAAAAATTTTTTCTTAAAATCAATAATATTTATAGCTAAACTAATATCCAATGTTTTAAATCTATTATCAAAATCTTCATCTATTTTATTAATTTTAACACCCATAAATAAATACTCTTGCCAAAACGTTCTTGCATTACCAGATATTTTTTTACATTCAGTAAATAATTCTTGATATTTTGGAAGTCTATCCTTAAAATTACTATATTTTAAATGGAATACTAAATCAACTAAAGTATGATAAATTGCATTATAAGGTCTATCATATGCTTTACTCTTTCTATTTAATCCTATTCTTTCAAATGATTCTTCTGTCACTAGACAATCTTTATTAAAATCATCTAATGCTTGAACATAATTATTCATATCAAGTATTTTTGTTGTAATAATATCATCAATTGAAAAACTAGTTCGAACCGTACTTTTTATTTTCTGTACCATTTTGATAACATCAAATTTAGTTTTACATAGTGGCAGTAAATAAGTAAATTCATCATATGTTAAATAATTCAATTTTTCAATTAAGTAAATAAGAGCAATAAAAGGTTTTATTTTTATGCCTTCATTAGCATTATTGATTTGTAGTTTTAAAAATTGCAATAAATATTTATAGCTATCTTCAGATATCATAAAAATATTATCTTTGCTCATCGTTTTATATAATAGTTGTTCAATGTTAGAACCTACTTCAGTTAATTTTCTATCACTTGTTAATACACCAATATTTACTAAACCTGATGTTTTTTCTCTAGCGTCTTTATCAGGAATCCTAGCCTCGCCATATAAAAAATTATTTTCTTTTAAATAATTATAATATTTTTCTTGAGTTTTATTATCCCAATTCAAATTAGGATTGTCATTCCAAAATTTCTTTAATAATTGTAATTGTCTTTCTATTTTATAATTTAATTGACTAGTTCTAAAACTTGTCGTTCCTATAGACCAACTATAACTTTTAAAAGCCATACTGCACCTCCGAAAAATAATTTCACTTATACTAATTATACTATATTTTTATATTATTTCACACCATTTAACAAAAAAACTTTTCTAAGTATTAGTATTCCAGTTTATTCATAAAAATTTTATATGATTAATTTTTAATTGTAATCTTTCCATTATTCTGAATAATGTTTCAATTCTACTATGTTTTTTAATCGTTACAAAGAAATTATCCTAAAGGAAGAAATGTGTTAATATATATATTTCCTATTGTCATCCTATACTGACAATCCTAATACAAATAGTTTTATATAAAAAAATATTAAAAAATTAAATGCAATAATAAGTTTTTATTTTAAAAAAATTACATTTAAATGTTTTTGTAATATTTGCAACTTCATTAATTTACTAACCAGTATTATAAGTGGTATAATAATTTTGAAATTAACTGTAAGGAGGTATATTATGCGAATATTACAATTTTCAACATATTTTGAAATTGACGAAAAAATATTGGAGGAAGAAGGATATGTTAATATATCTTTATTATGTGATATGCCACTTTTTGTTGATCCCTTTTTAATATTTAATAGTGAAAAAAAGGAATATCAAGAACTTCATGAAAAAATAAATAAATATTTAATATTCTTAAAAAACAAATCAAAAGAGTGTGAATATAGTCGAGGCATATACTACAGTTTTTTTAAATTTTCTGAAGTATCAAACAACTGGTTAGGATATTGTGAATTTGGAAATAAAGGAAAAGGTTTAGGCCCATATTTTGGGAAATCATTATATAAAAATCTAAAGAGCATATTTAATGATTTTGAAGTAAATAGTATTACTAAAGGAATACATATTGAAAAATTAACACTATTAGATGAAAAAATAGGAGCTGATAATATCAGTGATTTTGTCGTAAACATTATTAAAGGATATTTTTTAGAAATAACTGAAAATTTTGCCCAAAAATATATTAATCCTCAAAAGTGTAAATATTTTAACGTTAAGAATTCAGAATTTGATTATACATATCAAAGATGGATATCAAAGAGATATTTTCTTCCTTGCTATAATAATGATTTTGTATTATTAACTCCTATAGATATTTTAACTATGGATAATTCATGGATTAATAATCAAGAACTATTAAGAATTATGCCACTTGTAATTGAGAAGGTTCCAAACGAACAATTGAGATTTGAAATAAATAATTATCTTGGAACATTATATAAAAAAAACATGAAAAAAGAAGAAGAAGATAAGGCTAAAAGGATGACATTGGAAAAATATCCTCAACTAATGGATTATTTTATATCAATAAAAGAAGAAGAAGCTGATGAAGCAGAAACTATCAGTATTAAAAATACTTTATATTATGATGAATTTATCAATAATATAGCAGATAAAATCATCAATTATTTAACAAAAAACACTAATTTTTATAAATTAAAATACAATTCTTATGAAGAAGCATATAAAAGAGTTTTTTACCTTAAAGATTGTATTGAAAATCATGATGGTTATAAACTATTTTATGGTAAAAATTCCGAAAGATTAAGATCAGAAAAAGATTTGCAATTATTATTTAGATTTGTATGCTATGATCCACAAGCAGATATAAATTCAGAAGTAAATAATGGACAAGGTGCTGTAGATTATAAGTTTTCTAACTCAAATAGGGATAAAACATTAATAGAATTTAAATTGGCTAGAAACACACAATTAAAACAAAACCTTAAAAAACAAGTTAAAATATATGAAAAAGCAAATAATACAAATAAATCAATAAAAGTTATTTTCTATTTTACAGATAAAGAGTTTGATAGAATTACAAAAATATTAGATGAATTAAAATTAACAAATATCAATAGTATTATTTTAATAGATTGTCGCAATGATAATAAAATTTCTGCTTCTAAACAAAAATAACACAAACAATTAAAATTTCTGATCTTTTATTAAAATTATATTATATTTAAATACAATGATTTTTTATAATAAGGTACATTACTTTGTTAGTAATCTCTCTTAACATGAAAAAGGTCTCACCCCTTTCTTTGCTAAAGTATATAAAGTAGAATTTAGTGATATTAGATATGATCCAGAAGATGAAGAAGCATATCATACATTAGAAGAAGCTTATGAAGCTTTAAGAGATGCAGTTTATGATCTATATAATTCTGGTATTGATAAACCAACAATTAATGTCAAAATTGATTGGATAGAGTTATCCAAAACTAATGAATATAAAAATTATTCTAATTTAGAAAAGGTTTCTTTAGGGGATACTATTACTATTGATTTACTAGGTGTTAATTATGAATCAAGAGTAATAAAAACTATATATAATCCTTTAACTGATAAAATAGAAAGTTTTGAAATAGGTGTTCCAAAAGCAACGATAATTAGTTCTACAAATAAAATATTAAAAGAAGTAGAAAAAGTAAATCCATCTTCAATATTAGAAAATGCTAGAAAAACAGCTACAGAAATTTTAACTAAAGCTATGGGTGGTTATGTATACAAAACTGAAAATGAATTATTTATTATGGATACTAATGATGTTAATACTGCTACAAAAGTATGGAGTTGGAATTTAAATGGTTTGGGTTATTCTT
>CANPWS010000115.1 GCA_947584955.1 uncultured Bacilli bacterium
TCAATATATATTGTTCACTGTGCATTTTATGTTTAGTTACATCTTCAACATTTACTGGTCTAAATGTTCCTAGTCCTACATGTAAAGTTACATAACAAATTGTTATTCCTTTTTCTTCTATTTCTTTTAAAAGTTCTTTTGTAAAATGTAATCCTGCGGTAGGTGCGGCAGCGCTTCCTACATTTTTTGCATATACTGTCTGGTATCTATCTTTATCTTGTAGTTTTTCTTTTATATATGGTGGAAGTGGCATACTACCAAGTTTATCTAATATTTCATATAATATTCCATCATAAATTAAAGTAAAATGTCTTATTCCATCATCTAATACTTTTATACACTTTGCTTTTAAAAGTCCTGATCCAAAACTTATAATAGTACCTTCTTTTACTCTTTTTGCGGGTTTAACAAGGCATTCCCAATCATTTTCTTTAATACATCTTAATAAAAGAACTTCAATCATTGCATTAGTTTCTTCTTTTATTCCTACTAATCGTGCTGGTAATACTTTTGTATCATTTAAGACTAATACGTCACCTTTTTTTAAATACGATATAATATTATGAAATATTTCATGTCTTATTTCTCCAGTATTTTTATCAAGTACCATAAGACGTGAACTATCTCTTTTTTCTAAGGGAGTTTGCGCTATTAATTCTTCTTTTAAATCAAAATCAAAATCATCAGTTTTCATAACAAATCCTCCACGACAAATCCATAATATTATATCACAACTTGCTTATTTTTTAAAGAATAAATAAAAAAAACATATTTTTTAGTCTATTTTTGACACTATATCTTACTTTTTAATAGGTAATAATGTCAATGTATTTTCTTTTATGATATGTTTTTTTATTTATTAATATTTATCTTGCTCTACCTTTTTTAGTTTCTTCTTCATATTCATAATCTTTATTTTCTTCATTATATTTTTGATTATTATAATAATATAAGTTATATTTTTGTTTTCTTTCATTTAATGAATATAATTTAAGTCGTAATTCGTTAATAATTATTTCTAGTTTTTTTAATGATAAATTAGCAAATTCATGTCCTACATAATCTAAATATTTATTAACAATTGCTATTCTTAATCTTTCCGCAGCAAGTAAGCTTTTCTTTATTCCTTCACTTCCTGCTTCATCATTATCAATATCTATTTCATTTAGCATACTAATTAATATTCTAAGTTTTATTTCTATTTTCTTTTTTATAACTTTTTCTGCTAACTTTGGGGAAGCTATTATTATTTTACTAACTTCAATGGCATCTTCTTTTTTAGTTTTAGGGGTTACTTCAAAACCTTCTATTTTATTATATTCAATATATATTTCTTCTCCTGTATCCATATTTTTTTCAATATAATAACTTAAATTTTTTTTCATAGTTTTACTCTCCTTTAACTAAATCTTTTCTTTTTTCTTCGGTTAATCTAATTCTCTCCTCTTGTCTATATATATCTATATTTTTATGATGCCCGCTTAATAGTACTTCTGGTACTTTCATTCCTCTAAATTCTTTTGGTCTTGTATAAACTGGATAATCTAAAAGACCATCTGTAAAACTTTCTGATTCTAAGCTTTCTTTTGTTATAACACCATCAATTAATCTTACTATCGAATCTGTTACTGCCATCGCAGGTATTTCTCCTCCTGTTAAAACGTAATCTCCTATTGACAATTCTAAATCAACTAATGTTTTTATTCTTTCATCAAATCCTTCATAATGACCACAAAGTAAAATTAGATGTTTATATTCTTTTAATTTTTTTGCTTCTTCTTGATTAAATACTTTTCCTGATGGTGTAAGCATTATAACTAAACTATCTTCTTTTCTTAAATCTTCTACGGCATTAAATATTGGTTCACACATAAGTACCATGCCACTTCCTCCACCAAATTGATAATCATCTACTTGTTTATTTTTATATGGTGAATAATCTCTTATGTTATGAATATTTATTGTTACTTTTCCTTTTTCTATTGCTCTTTTTATTATAGATTCAGTTAAAAATCCAGTGAACATACTAGGAAATAATGTAAGTATATCTATCTTCATTATATCAATCCTTTTATATCTTTAATTGTTATTTCTTTTTTTTCTAAATCTATATTCTCTATTATACCATCAGTTAATGGAATTAGTTTAATATTATCATCATGGTTAACTTTTAACATAACTGATTGAGGATATTTTTCTATATCTACTACTTGTAAATTTTCAATATTTTGATAATTTACTTTAAACCCTATTAATTCTTCGTTTAAAAATTCTCCTTTATTTAATATTAAATCTTCACTATTTATAAAAGCATATAATCCTTTATATTTTAATACTTCATTTATATTATTATATCCTTTTAAAGTTATCATATCAAACATTTTATGTTTTCTATAAGTATTAATTATTTCTTCTTTCTTTTCTTTTCCTATGTATATTTTGAAATTATTTTTAAATATTTTTTCTTTATATTTAAAATCTGATATTAGTCTTAATTCTCCTTTTATTCCATGAGTATTTACTATTTTACCAACTTTTATATATTTCATTATTTACTCCAAGTTCATACATTAGGATTGATGCTGCTACTGAAGCATTTAAGCTTTCACATTTTTTATTCATGTTTATATATAGATAGTCTTCACATAAATTTAGTATTTCTTCACTTATTCCTTGTCCTTCATTTCCAATAACTAATGCAAATTTTTTATGTACTTTATAATCTTTTATTGAGCTTCCTCCATCTACTTTAGTTCCTAATATTAAATAGTCTTTTTCTTTTAATTTTTGAATTTTTTCTTTAATATCTCCTCTTATTATTGATATGTTAAAAAGCATTCCTTGTGTTGCTCTTACTACTTTTGGATTATATAAATCTACGGTATCATCACTTAATATTATACTATCAAAGTTAAAAGCTGTAGCACTTCTTATAATTGTTCCTAAATTTCCTGGATCTTGTAATCTATCTAATATTATTACTTTATTTCCAAGATGTGTATCTTCTTCTTTTTTTACTATTGCCATTATATTAGGAATACTTACATTATCACTTAATTTTTTCATTACTTCTTTAGTTACTGTTACTTTTTCTAAATCTGTTTCGTATGGATAATTTTCTAATACTATTATTGTGTTTACAATTTTTTTCTTTAACGCTTCTTTTAAAAGATGTTCTCCTTCGATTAGAAAAGTATTAGTTTCATCACGATATTTTTTTAATTTTAATTTACTTACTTCTTTTACAAAATCATTATTTACTGAACTAATATACATTTAATATTTCCTTTCTTTTATTCTACTTCAAAATCTGCTAACATGCCATTTTCTAATAATATTTTATTTACTTTTTCTTCAGCTTTTTCTAATTTAGCAGAGCATTCTTTTGCTAATTTCATTGCTTTTATATAATTATCTATTGCATCATCTAAATTGACTTCCCCTTCTTCTAATTTTTTTATTATTTCTTCTAATTTTCTTATTTTATCTTCAAAGGATAATTCTTCTTTTTTTTCTTTTTCCATTATTTTACCTCCATTACTTTAGATATAATATTTCCTTTATCTAGAGATATATTTATTGTATCTCCTTCTTTTATTTCTTTTGTATTTGTTATTACTTTGTCTTCTTTTTTTACTATTGCATATCCTCTTTTTAAAGTATTCATAGGATTTAATAATTCTAATTTGTTTATTAAATTATTTAGATTTTGGGCTTTATATTTATATAGCATTTGTGGATTATTTAATAAATAGTTACTTTGGCATTTAAATAATCTTGCTTTGTTATTTTCTATTATTACTAATATATTTTTATTTAATTTTTCTATTAAATTATCTAAATTTTGGGCTTTTATTTCATACATATTACTTGGCTTTTTTAATACATATCTTTTTGTTAATTTAGATACATTTACTTTTTTATTGTCAAGGTATGCATTTATAAAGTTATAGCATCTTGTTTTAGCGTTATTTAAATATGTTATGATTGTATTTATGTCTGGTACTGCTAATTCTGCGGCGGCAGTAGGTGTTGCGGCTCTTAAATCTGCTACGAAATCAGCTATAGTAAAATCTATTTCATGTCCTACGGCACTTATTACTGGTACTTTTGAATTATATATTGCTCTTGCTACTATTTCTTCGTTAAATGGCCATAAGTCTTCAATAGAGCCTCCACCTCGTCCAACTATTAA
>CANPWS010000116.1 GCA_947584955.1 uncultured Bacilli bacterium
TCTCTATACATCTTTGTGTATTTACTTTCAAATTAGCAAATCCAGTAGATGTTTCATGAATTTTTTCTCTTCTTTTGATCGTTTTACTATTATTAAATTCCTTGATGCTAAGTTTTAGGTGATTTGTTTTATTATCGATTTCTAAAACTCTTACTTTTATTTTGTCCCCTATGTTTGCATAGTCATGAACGTTTCTTACAAAGTTATCTGAGATTTCTGATATATGAACTAGTCCACTATACTCATCCAAGCTCACGAATATTCCATAATCTTCTATTCCTGTCACAATTCCAGAAACTATATCGTTTTTCTTTACATTAGACATCATAACACCTCGTTTTTATATTTTATCATTTTTTATTATTATAAACAAGGTAAATGAATAATTTAGATAAATTTCAGTTATAAAAGTTTATTTGAAATAAAAATTTATTTATGCTATACTCAACTTGGTGATTTTTATGGAGGAAACTGTTTTAAAAATAGTTGCTTTAATTGATAAAATTAGGCCTTTTTTAGTAAATGATGGTGGAAATCTTGAATTTATAAAATATGAAAATAATATTGTTTATGTTAGGTTATCTGGTGCCTGTAAAGATTGTTCTTTGATTGATGTAACTTTAAAGGATGGTATCGAAGAAATGATTACCAGTGAGATACCTGAAGTAAAAGAAGTAAGAAACATTGAATAGTTGTGAGTGAACAACTATTTTTTTATCCAATCTATTTCATTAATATCTTTAAAATATTGCACTGAAATCATATTTAATAACTTTTCATACTTATTACTTTTTTTTACAATATAATCCAGTTCTTCTTTTACAGATTTTTGTTTTAATTTTTCTTCTTCAAATAAATCAAAATAATTTGTTGGAAATAATAATCTTGAAAAGACTAAATAAATATTTATTTTTTTTAAATTTATATTATTTATAAAATCTAATATTTTTTCGTTTTGTTGGTTCTTTTCATAAAATAAATACTTAATATATTCTGCTATATCTCTTTCCTTATTATCTAAAATAATATTATCTGGCATTCTAAATTCCTTTGAATTAACCCTTTTTCTACACCAACTAATATTGTTACTAATGGTCTTATCTTTATTATATTCTAGGAATAAAATAGCATTTTCAGCTAGTCCAATAAAATAATCTTTTGATTCAACAAGTATATTAAATTTACCATTTTTATTGTCATTTTCAATTATGTTGTTTATATGATCTATCTTGTTTATCCATAAATTTTTCCAATTATTTTCATATATTTGATTGATTTTCTTATATTGTAAAATTTCTCTATCCTTTATATTAATACTATTATCTAATTTTACTAATATATAATTCACATTTTTATAGTTAATTATATATTCACCACTCTTATTCTTTATTGTTTTATAATATGTTTTATCGTTGTTTGCCTCATCTATTAATTTTATGCTTACATTTGAAATGTTTTTTAAAAGATAAGTATCATTATTTTCCTTAATATAATATCTTTCTTTTTCTTTATATATTATTGGATTTTTAAAGTTGTAATTATACATTAATAAACTTTTCATAGTAAATTATATTAATAGTTATAAAAAAAAAGAAGAAATTTCATTATAATATCTATAAAGATTTAAGCTTTAAAGAACATTTTAATTAGGTGTAGTCCGTTTCTATAATTCTTATTCAATCTTACATATTAAGTATATCTTCATATTTTAAAAGAAAATATATTATATAAATTTATAAAAAATAATGTTTAATGCTCCTTTATTTTTTTTTAAAAGCAGTTAGATTCAGTAATGCTACTATTATATTTATAGATTTTAAAATATATCTTAAATACCTTTGATTATAAGCTAAATTTAGTAAAATGCGTTAAATATTAAACATAATACTTTTAAATACAGATATTTTGCTTTTTAAATTTTATAGTTATGAGAATAAAAGCATTAATAATTAACTTACTATATAGTATAGCAAAAGAGAACTAAAAACTTAGTTCTCTTTGTAGTTCAATTATAATTATTTTAAACCCACTAATAATACTTAGTACTAAAGTTAATTAAATACTTTATATGAAACTACTAAATATTTATTTAGTTAGCTATTGATAGTTACTAACAGCTATTATTTCTTTTTTTGTTGAATATCTATTGGTTCATTTTTCATTGCAGCAAGCATAGAGTTAATAGCAGCCTCTTTTTCTTTTGCCTTATTTTTAATTTCATTTTCAGCTTCTAGATTTTTATTACATTTTTCAGTAAGACTCTTTCCATATTCAATAAATTTTGTCATAGTTTCATTAAAAATTCTATCTTTTTCTTCTTCTTCTTCTTTTGCTTTGTTTACTCTTTCTTGAGTTCTAGCTTCCTCTTGCTTAAGCATATTAATTCTATCTAGCATTGCATTTAATTCCTTTGTTGATTTAGTTTCTTCTATTGCCTTTTCCATATCAGCAACTGTTGTTTCGCTATAATCAAAGCCAATATTTTCTTCTTCCGTTTCTTCTTCCATTACTTCTTCTGTATTAATTGTTGCATCTAATTGACTTAACTCTTCATCTGTTAATTTTTCCTTATATTCTATTATTTCGTTTTCGATATTATCTATTTCACTATAAATTTCATTTTGAGCAGTTTTATCTTCTATACTTGTATCACTAAGTCTTTGATATAGTTGTTCTAACTTATTTAAATCTTCTTTTGTTTTTTCAAAGTAATTTATATTTTCTCTTTCTGGTACGACAATTGGAAGATCCCTGCTATCATCTTTTATTTCATTTTTAACGTTTTCATTTATACTATTTCTACCAAAAATGTTATCATTAATACCTTTTAAGTAATCTTCTTTTATTGTTGCAAGAGGAATTTCTGGCATTTCTTTTATTATAACATCTTCAATAGGAGAAATAGGACTACTGTTATCTCCTATTGTAATTTGGTTATTATCGACATTATTTTCTTTAGACTGGTCTTGACTTAAATCTATATTTATTACATTTTCTATATCTTCTTCTGAAATATTTTTATTCTCTTGATCAAAACTTTTATCTACAGTTTCTTTAGCCTCTTCAATCGTAATATTTTCAAAATTATCTTCTATATTTTCTTTACTTAAATCTGTATTTTCTTCTTGCTGAACACTCATAATTTTATTGTTTAACTTTTCAGATTCTTCTCTTATTGTCTTTTCTATCTCGGATTCAACGTTTTCATTTTTATTTTCAAATATATATTCTTTCTTATCTTCAGGAATAGAGAATAGTCCATAAACATTTTTATCTAAATTTTTCTTCATTACATCTTTTAATTTTATTGCTCTAGATTCAATTAAAGCAGGTGAAATATAATTACCAGTTTCTAAAAAATTTATTTTAGCTTCTAATTTGGCAACCGCTCTAGTACGATTAAGTAAAATTCTTTCTGCTAACTTTCCATCATTTTTCATATCTCTATTAAATAGTTGAGTATCTAATGCAGTTTGTTTAGCTTTTACTAATTTTTTCTCCATTCTGTTAATTCTAAATTGGTCGAATTTTTTTCCAATATTTGTAAATGATATATTTTTAAATTTAATTTTCCTAGCTTGCTTTTCTTCTTTTACTAATTCATCTTTCAAGTCTACAAATTGATAATTCCCCATAAAATAACCTCCTCTAAATTATTCGGCTTTGGATAATTCACGTAATACGTCTTTTACTTTATTCCATTCTTCTTCATCTTCAACGCCTAATAATTTTGGTTCACCTGTCGAACGATCTACATTTGAAACATAAACGGTAACATTATCATTTTCGTCTCTTTCATTTTTAGTATAAATTACATATTCCTTTTTGGTATCTTTAAATTCAAATGCTAAGATAACTTCAACTTCTTCTACTGAACCATCTTCTGCAACTATTGACATGATTTTTTTCTTATCTTCTTGATTTTCCATAACTAAAATCCTCCCTTATTATTCATATAATATTATTTTGACATAATTGAGATGAAAAACAAGTATTTACTTTATTTTTTTTAATAAGAAAGTTTTTG
>CANPWS010000117.1 GCA_947584955.1 uncultured Bacilli bacterium
TATATAGTAAATATAGTTCTATCTACTAATTTATTAATATGATTAAAATCTAAATAATAAAAAGTAATATGATAGTACAAAAAAATTTTTCTGATTTTTTCCACATTCTACTAAAAAAAATTAAACAAAACTAATTATTAATTATAATATTAACAATATCATCAAAATATATCTTAGATTCTAACAAATAAATGACTTTATTATCATAGTCTATTTTTTTAACTTTACCTTTTGTACTAATATATTCAAAATCATAATAATATTCTAATATAACATTATCACCTACTTTAATATTTTTTATTTTTTTATCTAAATCTAAAAAATAATCATCTTCAAAACTTTTAGGATTATCAATAATTTTTTCTTGAAGTTTTAAAGCATCTTTAAGTCCTTTTAAAGAATCAAAAGATTTAAATTGAGAAGCTCTTTCATAATTTAATAAAATATTCATAGCATATTATTCCTTTTAATTTGATTTCCAACACTATTATAACTTATTGCCCGCAAAATAGAATTTTTACCAAATTTATTTTTTATTTCTAATATAGTTTTTTCTAATTTAATATCATCCTCTACCCCTACATTATTTAATGAAAATAAACTAAGTTGTTCATATTGTTTATAAGTAACATTAGAAAAAACAATACTAATTTTTCTAATCATTTTATCTATATTTACTTGATAATCATATTCTTTCAAAACTTTAACTAATATCTCACGGTAACTACAAGTTTGATTATAAAACTTAAGCACTATTTTAAATACAGAATCTTTATAGTTAGAATAACCAATAGAAATTATAATTTTATCAGTTACTAAATTTTTTTTAATTAATTCCAATACTAAATCATCTATCATTTCTACTAAAATAACTTTTGCTTCTAAAAAAGAATAATTTCTTTTTAAAACTTGACTATTTGATATAGTATGTGATTTAGGTTTATACTTTTTTATATCACTGATAGTACAAGGTTCAATACCAAAAGAATGATCAATTAAATATTTAGCATTTATACCAAATTCTTTATAGAGAATTTTTTCATCACAATTAGCAATATCACACATGTCATTTAAATTAAGAATATGCAATCTATCATTTATTGATTTTCCAATATTCCAAAAATCAGTAAGAGGTTTGTAATGCCATAAACATTTTTTATATAATTCTTCATTTAAAAATCCTATATGACTTTTATTATTTTTAGCAATTATATCTAATGCTACTTTAGCTAAATATAAATTTGTACCAATACCTGCGGATGATGCAATACCAAAAGAAAAATAAATATCCTTCATAAGCATTTTAGCAAATTCAACCATTGTCATTTTATATAACTTTAAATAACTTGTAATATCAATAAATACTTCATCAATTGAATATGGATGTATATCATCTTTAGAAACATATTTTAAATATATTCCATATATTTTAGCAGAATATTCAATATATTTTCTCATTCTAGGTCTTACTATAATAGGATTAATATTTTTAGGAATTTCCCAAATTCTACATCTATTTTTTATACCTCTTTTTTTCATTTTAGGAGATATTGCTAAACAAATAGCACCACTTCCTCTATCCAAATCTGCTACTACTAAATCAGTATCATAAGGATTTAAATTTCTTTCAACACATTCAACTGAAGCATAAAAAGTTCTAAGATCAATACATAAATATATTTTATCCATTTCAATCACCAAAAAGTATTTTATCACAAACAATTGTTTGTATAAATACTAATTATAAAAATGGAAAAAATTACAAACTATTTAAACTTTATTAAACTAAAAGGCTTTATAGAAACAATATTATATCCCATATCTTCAAGTTTACTTTGTAAATAAATAAGCATAGCCCGTAAATCTACACTATCACTATGTCCATTAAATAAAATACTCATATTATTTGCTATTATTTCTTCAATTTCTAAATTAGAAGAATTTTTATAATATGAATCTATTAAAATATTTGCCATTTTTTCAGCGGCTTTTACATGATCTTTATTATTATTTTCAATACAAAATTCCGCATACTTAGTCAAATAATCTTTAGTTAATTTATTCATTTTTTTTATATTACTATTGTTAATATCACCATGAAATTGAAAAATAATTTTTAATACTCTAAGTTCTATATCTACAGTATAATATTCAAATTCCCTTTTTATATTTTTTTTAATACTATTAAAAAAAGATTTATCAATTACACTTTCATAATTATATAATTTATTAATTTTATAAAAAATTTCTTTAGCTTCTTCATTTAAAAGCTTTTCAAATTCATATAATAGATTTGTTTTCATTGTTATACCTTTCTACTAACATGTATAATATTTTGTTAAGTTATAACTTAATAAGTTTTAATGGTATTAAATTTGTATTATTAAATATTTATAATTTTTATATAAACAAGTTTTAACTTATTAATTTATATTATAAAAAGTTAGGAGGAAACTTATGAATTCTATGGAATTAATTGGTCTTAATACCAAATGGTATAGATACCAACAAGGACTAACACAAGAAGAATATGCTAATAAAACTAAATTTAAAATGGCTTATATTAGTGTTATAGAAACAGGTGATGCAAATCTTACTTGTAAAAATATAGATTTCATTGCAAATTCATTTGGTATAAAACCTAGTGAATTATTTAATGAAAAAACAGCAAATTTAGCTAGAAAGTTACCACCAAGAATTGATATGTACAAAAAACAAATTATACATAATTAAAATATTTTAATTTGTTATTTAATATTTTTATACCATATCTTAAATTTAAAAACAGTACTAATAATTTTAATTGTACTGTTTATTTAATATATAACTTATTAAGTTATAACTTAATCAAATTATAACATCATATCAGTTTTAGGTCAATAAGTAACATATTTTATCTATTTTCATAAAGTTCTTTATTTTTAGTATCTACTAATATTATATCATCACCTATTTTTATTATTTTATTCCAAGATATTTCTAATTCCTCTTTTACAGAAAATTTTTTTACTCGTTTTTCTTGTAATATAAGACTTATTATTTTACCAGACATATCCACAACAACATCAATGATTACTCCCATACGTTTTCCAGTAGTTATATCAATTATTTCCTTTGCTTGTAAATCAGATAAATGCATTTTAATCACCTAATTAATAATATTATTTAATTAGTTTTTTTATGTTATTTATAGCATTTTTTTCTATTCTGGAAATTTGTGCTTGAGATATTCCAAGTTCACTCGCTATCTCCATTTGTGTTCTTCCTATTACAAATCTTTCGTCTAAAACATATTGTTCACGTGGTTTTAATTTTTTTAATGCTTTATCTAACGCTATTTTTAAATCTAATGAATATTCGTCTTTATTTTCTGATAACTGATCATAAAGATAAATTGTATCTCCACCATCATTATAAATTGGTTCATACATACTTACTGGTTCTCTTAAGCTATCTAAAGCATTAACTATTTCATATTCTGATACTCCAAGTATTTCACTAATCTCTTTATTAGAGGGTTCTTTTCCATTTTCACTCATTAATTCTTCTTTTAATTTTAATGTTTTATAAGCGATATCTTTAACACTACGTGATATTCTCAAACTAGAATTATCTCTTAAATATCTTTTTATTTCTCCTAAAATCATTGGGATAGCATAAGTAGATAATTTTACATTAAACGATGTATCAAAATTATCTATAGCTTTAACTAAACCAAGACACCCTACTTGAAACAAATCATCTAAGTTATCTACTCTATTATTAAAATTTTTTATTGTACTTAATACTAATTTTAAATTTCCATTTATAAGATCATTTCTAGCTAATTGATCACCTTCATGCATTTTTTTAAATAATTCTTCCATCTCTTTATTTGATAATATTTTAATATTTGAAGTATTCATATTAGAAAT
>CANPWS010000118.1 GCA_947584955.1 uncultured Bacilli bacterium
CATCATTATCTAAAATATCAAAACTTTTAGAGGCAATAGAATTATAATTACCAGTTTTTGTATTAGATTTAAGAGTTGATTTTAAATCGCTATCATCCATAGATGTATAACTAGTATTATCATTTCTTACCGTATTAATTTTATTTTTATTTAATAAATCTTGTTCATAGTAAAATTTTACTTCATTACTAGGAGAATAAAAATTTTTAATATTTTTTAAATAATTGCTACATATATCCATTTGATCAAACATAGTAATTAATTTTCCAGATGCTTCATTAAATTTATTTTCTAAAGTAGAATCTAGTTCTGGTTTACTAGTTATTGTACCACTATCAGTACTACTTGATATTCCATAATCATTTAAATCATATTTAGTATAAGAATACTCATATACAGTATCATAATTACCAGTATCTGGATTATACACACTATTTACTGTAGCACCATTTTTAGCAACATTTTCTTGCCAAGTGTTATAAGCATTAATTTGATTAGTTAATAACGTTGTATAATAAGAATCAAATTTACTACGATTTATTTTCATTTCACAAGTTTTATCAAAGTTTATTTTCAAGTTATCTTTAAGTTCAAAATAACGCCCAGCATATGTAGAAAAATGCTCAGTCATATCATTAACTTTAACAGTTTCATCACAAGTTAACTTACAATATGGATTAATACTTTTCGCAACTTCATAAACAATTTTATTATCATTATCTGTTAAACTACCATTATTACAAGCCTTTAAAGTATTAGAAATAACCTCATCTTTTTCAGGTTCCCACTCAGGGTCTCCACCTGGATCTCCACCTGGATCTCCACCTGGACATGAATTAGAAAAAATAGTCTTATTAACATCACTTAGTACACTAGTATCTACACTAGAACAATCACAATTTGCTATATAAGCAGCAAGTCCTATTGGAGTACCATTATATGAAAACTCATTATCATTTTGTTTACAACTAGGTGTAATTTCATAATTATTACCTTTAGAGCTTACAAATTTATCTCCTTCATATTTTGTAATAACAACCATTCTTTGAGTATCTCCATCATATTGCAGTGAACCATAATTATCATAAAAATATTTATTTACAATTTCATTCTCATCACTCATGGGATTATATGCTTTATAATATAAAGTAACATATATCTCACCATTAGGATCCTTACTTTTTATAGAATTATAAATTTCATCAGTAAAGGTCAAACTTACATTAATTGTTTTATTAGGAGTACTAGATGTATCCTTTGTTAAAACATAAGGAAAACTCCACATTCGATTACCATCAACTAACATACCTTCTATTGAATTTTCCAATGCATAAGCGCCACTATTTATAGAAATACCAGTAATTTGAAATTCTGCATTACCAAAACCAATATCATAATCACCATACTTATAACCGTTAGGTTCATAAAAATATCTATTAACACCATCAAAAAATTGTATTTCAAAGTTAAATGTATGGATTTTACTTTCGCTATCATATTCCTCAGTAGGAGTTATTTTTAAAGGATTTTCCCACATATCCATTTCCTTAGCACCATCATAAAAAGTTTTTGCTCCAGCAGCCTCCAAAAGACTATCTGTATAAATAAATCCTTGCCCCCAACCATTAGATGAAATAATATATCTTAAAGAACTATCGAAATTTTTTAAATATTCCTCCTGATTTGTAGAATCATACGCCATAGCATTTACATAATGTTGATAAACTCTATATATATTATAATCAGCACCATTTTTATTGCTAATATTTAATTCCCTTGCATGTTGAAATTCTTTATCCCTCGGTGCATATAACGATGGATCTAAACAAAAAGCATATTCAGTTTTACCAGAAATAGTACCATAAGCAGTATAAACCGAATATAGATGATCATCTAATTCACGATTGTGAGGTTTAAAACTATATTTATGTCCAATATAGCAATACCCGTCATCAGAAATTTTATCTAAGTTATAGCACACTCCTGCATAAACAGTATTCATACATACAAAGAATATTAGAGAAAAGAATAATAATTTTAATTTTTTCATTTTAACTCCCCTCTCTTTTTAATAAATCTTATTATAAATATTACAGCAACAATTACTACTAAAGCCACTATAGAAAAAACATACCAATATTTACTTAAAAATTTTAATATTTTATTATTTTCTTTATCAGTATCATTTTTTGGATGTTTTTCATTATAATATTTTGTTGCATCATATACAAAGTCTGATTCATTTTTATTTATAGGTTTTGTTATAAATTTATCGCAATTTTTATATTCATCCATACCTACTTTTTCACATATTGAAAAAGTAGAAAAATAATTGTATTTAGGTTTAACAATTTTATGTGTATAAACTAAATTACCAGGACAATTATTATTTTGAGAATATACTTCAAAATAATAATTATAAATATTTAATGTATTATAATCTGTAAAATAATATATTCCATCTTGTAATTTATTTTCATCTACATAAATAGCATCAGAAGAATTAAAATCATTATAATATTTAATAAAAATATTATCAGAAATATTATTTATATAAAATTTAAAAGAATATCTTTGAGATTTATAAGTACTTATTTCACCAGTATCTGGATCTTCTCCCGTATCTTCAAATTCATCTGTAATAACTTCATATCCTATATCTACACCCTTAGCAGCATTAAGCAAATCTTTTCTTTCTTGATAAGAACATTCAGCATTAACTTTTGATATAAAAATACATGAAATAAAAAGTACAAATAACAAATATCTTGTTATATTCTTCATAACATCACCTTATCTTAAAATCATTATATCATAAAGTTATTTTAATTCAAATAAAAATGTGATAAAATTATTAGGGTGATATAATGAAAAAAGCATTTTTAAATATCTTTATATATATTTTTTTCCCAAGTATATTTATAATGCTTTTTACTAACACACTTACTAATAATAATCTCAATATATACTTATTTATATCTTATATATTAATGTTCATATATTTTATTTTAATATATAGAAAAAAACTTATAGAAAATATAATGAATTTTAAAATAAAAGATATAGGTAAAGTATTAATTATATTTATATTAGGTTTATCACTAATGATGTTATCTAACTATATAATAAATTATCTAATAATACCTAATGGAATATCTAATAATGAATTAGGTAATAGAGAACTACTTAATAATAATAAAATTATATATTCAATATTATTATGTTTTATAATACCAATAATAGAAGAAATAGTATTTAGATTAGAACTAAAAAACTGTATTAAAAATAAATATTTATATTTAATACTATCATCTTTAATATTTTCATTATTACATAATATATCAGATACTAAACTAATTGAATTATTATACATAATACCATACTTTATACTAGGCTTTACTTTTAGTTATACATATTATAAAACAGATAATATTTATTATAGTATGATATCTCATAGTTTAAATAATTTAATATCAGTAATAGTAATACTATTTTTCTAAAGGAGTAAAATAAATGACAAAAGTAAAAGAAAAAAAGAAATCTAAATTAAAAATTATTATAATATATTTTATATTAATAGTAAGTATATTATTTTTATATTCTTATTATGTTGAACCATATAATCTAACAGTAAAAGAATATAAAATAGAGAATAAAAATTTACCTAAATCTTTTGATGGATTAAAAATAGTACATTTTACAGATGTACATTATGGTAGTAAAGTAGATGACAAATATTTGACTAAAATAGTAAACTTAATAAATAAACAAAAACCTGATATAGTATTTTTTACAGGAGACTTTATTGATAAAAGAGCAAACTTATCTAATAAAAATATTGAAACAGCAAATAAAACTTTATCTAAAATAAAATCAACATTAGGAAA
>CANPWS010000119.1 GCA_947584955.1 uncultured Bacilli bacterium
TATATTTTTACAATGTACTAACTTTAACTATTATAAGTTATTATTTTCATAGAAACTATAATAATTATTTTTTCCTATAATAATGTGATCACAAAGATTAATTCCATGTATTATTCCTAATTCTTTTAAGTTTTTTGTAATTATTTCATCTTCTTTACTAGGATTTGAATCTCCAGATGGATGATTATGTATACATATAAAACTATTTGCAGAAAGTAAATAAGCTTCTTTAAAAATATCTCTGGGATGCACTAATGATTTATTTAATATCCCTTTATATAATAATTTTTTATCTATATATTTTCCTTTAGAATTTAGATATATTGCATAAAAATACTCTTGTTTTTTATCTTTAAATAAATCATTAAAGTATTTTATTATGACTAATGGACTATTTAATGATACTAAATTAGTATATTCTTCTTGATTGTTTATTCTTTTTCCAAGTTCTATTGCTGCTAATAATTCTATAGCTTTTATCTTTCCTATTCCATCAATTTGTATTAATGAATTAATCCTAATATCTTTCATTTCATTTATATTAGAAAAATTTGTTATAACTTTATTTGCTAATTCTTTTACATTATATTTTTTTGTGCCTGTTTTTAATATTATTGCTATTAATTCTTCTAATGATAAATTCTCTGCACCATATTTTATTAATCTTTCTCTTGGTTTTTCTTCTTCAGGTATACTTTTAAACTTCATTGTTCTTCTCCTTACTATAATTTTTATTTTATCTTTCAATTTTAATTATTAGAATTTTTTTACTAAAATTCTACGTTTTTTAAAAAAAAATCACGTTTGATTAAAATATTACCAAACATGATAAAATACATGATATGCTTTTTACAATAAAACAAAGACTAAGTCCTACGCATAATGGTATTAATATTGATAGTAATGTCCATTTTATACTATTAGTTTCTTTGTGTATAGATAGTAGTGTTGTAGCACAGGGAAAATGAAATAATGCAAAAATTATTGTACATATACAAGTTATAATAGTAAATCCATTAGATTCTAATATTAATTTTAATGATTCTAAAGATGTATAATTTGTAACTACTGATAAATTTGAATATCCCATTAACATTATAGGGATAACAATTTCATTTGCAGGTAACCCTAAAATAAAACTTGTTAATATAACCCCATCTAAACCAAAAACTTTTGCAAAATTATCTAAAAATGATGTTATATGAGCTAAAATTGTTATATCGCCAAATTTTATATTAGATAATAAAAAGATAATAATTCCTGCAGGTATAGCAATACATAAACTTTTAGATAATATTACTATACTTCGGTCAAAAACACTTCTAATTATTACTTTTATTATCTCAGGTTTTCTATATGGAGGAAGTTCTAGTATAAATGATGATGGCTTTCCTTTTAAGATAGTTAATGACAATATTTTAGTTATAATAAATGTCATAATAATACTTAAAGTAATTACTAAAACTAAAATTAAACTTGCTATTAAGGGATTACTATCTTTTACTAAAAACATACTTATTAATGCTATTATCATAGGAAAGCGACCATTACATGGTACAAAACTATTAGTTAATATTGCTATTAATCTTTCTCTTTCTGAATCTATAATTCTTGAATTAGTAACTCCAATTGCATTACATCCAAACCCCATACACATAGTTAAAGATTGTTTACCACAACTTCCACATTTTCTAAATGTTTTATCTAAGTTAAAAGCTACTCTTGGTAAATATCCTAAATCCTCTAATAAAGTAAATAATGGAAAAAATATAAGCATTGGTGGTAACA
Source organism: uncultured Bacilli bacterium (assembly GCA_947584955.1). Next base: position 1,789 of record CANPWS010000119.1, read on the forward strand.
TAACACTTATTACAAAGCTAGCAGTTCTATAAGCACCATAAACTATTATATTTTTTATAAATTCTGGTAAAAAACTTAAACTATTTAAAATAATTACTTCTAATTTAGAAAATAAACTAAATAATAAATCACTAGGATAATTACTTAAGTAGATTGTTATATAAAAAATAATAAAAAGCATGAACAACATTATAGGTATTCCATATAATTTGCTTGTCAATATTTTATCTATTTTTCTATCAAATTTTTTATAATCTTTATTTCCATATTTTACTATTTCTGTTGTTATATCTTCAGATATTTTTACTAATTTACTTATTTTTTGTTCTTCTTCTGTAATACTTCCATATTCTATTTTAAATGGTTCAAACTTTGTATTAATATTTTTGGCAATTATTTCTTTTAACTTTTCTATACCTATATTTTTTCTAGCAGATACTTCTACTACAGGTACTTTTAAAATATTTGATAATCTTTCTGTATTAATATATATTTTTTTCTTCTTAGCTTCATCTATTAAATTTATACATACTATTACTCTATTTGTTATTTCTAAAGTCTGTAAAACTAAATTTAAACCTCTTTCAATATTAGTAGCATCACAAACTATTATTGTTAAATTATCATTTTCTACTATAAAATCTCTTGCTACTTCCTCTTCTTTAGAATGGGCTATAAGTGAATAAGTTCCTGGTATATCATAAATATCATAATTTATATTTTTATATTTATAACTACCTTTAGCAATTCCTACTGTTTTACCTGTCCAATTTCCTGTATGTTGTTTTAATCCTGTAAGATTATTAAATATAGTACTTTTACCTACATTAGGATTTCCTGCCAGTGTTATACTATATTTTTTCATTTATTGTAACCTCTATATCTTTAGAATCTATTTTTCTAAGAGCAATTATTGTACCCCTTACATCATAAGCAAGACTATCTTTACTAGGACTTGATAATACACAATTGATATTTGTTCCTGGTATAAATCCTACATCTAATAATCTTCTTTTTAATTTAGAACTATCTTTTACTTTTGTTATTATACAACTATCTCCTACTTTTAAATTATTTAATGTCATAAAATACATACTCCTTTAATAATATTTGTTAGAAAGTTTTATTAATCTAACTATTATAATGTATGTATAATTGATTATATAAGTTAATAAAAATAACTAGAAATGAGGATTATGGATAAATATTATACTTTAAAAGGTTATAAGTTAAGAAATCATAATAAAATTACTGAATCTATGGAAGATTATATTGAAATGATTTATAAAAATACTTTAGATAGTTCTGAAATTAGTATTAAAGATATTTCTAATTTACTTAATGTTAAATATTCTTCGACTAGTAATATGTTATCAAAATTGAAAGTTTTAAATCTTGTTAATTATGATAAATATAAAAAAGTATCTCTTACTGATAATGGTAAACATCTTGGTAAATATTTACTTTATAGACATAAAACACTAACTACTTTTTTTAAGCTTCTTAATAAAGGAGATTATCGTTTAGAAGAAGTTGAAAAAATTGAACATTATCTTTCAGTTAAAACGATTAAGAATATTGAAAAACTCATAAACGATAAATATTTATGAGTTTTATTTTATTTAAGATTTTGCGCCGCAATGTTCGCCATTGTCAATTTGTGGTGTAAATCCTATTGCTTTTAATTCTGACATTGTTACTAGTTTACAATTAAGTGCATCTTTAAGAGTTCTTGTAATTTCATTTTTAGTTACAAATATTTTATTACTTAGTTTATTTGGAAAATAATAATGAGTAGTTCCTTCGGTATAATAGCAATCTACAGTTGATGCTGCAGTTCCATTTTGTACCATTGTAATTCCGTTACCACTATACATTTTGGTACCCATTACTGGTTCAGCACTATCAATTACACCATCGTTATTTGAATCACAAACACCTTCTACTGCTACTACTGATGGATTTACTGGTGTTGTTGTACCACCTGATCCTGTTTGTCCACCATTTGA
>CANPWS010000120.1 GCA_947584955.1 uncultured Bacilli bacterium
GTAAGTGTACCTATTCCAGTAATACTATCTTTTACATATAAACCTGTTTTATATATTCCATCTTCTAATACTAAATCTAAAGTAGTTAAATATTCTTTATTACCCCTTTTATATTTAACTTCAACTTTTTTATCACTTGTATATTTTTCAATTTCTTCCGTTAATTCATTTAAATTATTTATTTTTACTCCATTAACTTCTTTAATATAATCTCCAACTTTTAAACGGGGATTACCTTTATTAAATTTTCCATCAATTTCATAAAAACCCACAATTAATATTCCATCACATTCTATATCTATACCTAAAGTATTACCACCCCGGTAAATATAGTTAGAATACGCTAAAACATTAAAAGGTAATATCATTATTATTAAAAACAAAAATATTTTTTTCATCTTTCATCACCTATCATTAATATTATGGCAATTTAGATAGATAATAAAAAACCAATAATTGGGTATTGGTAATTATTGGTTTATATATTTAATATAATCTTTACATCTTGCTAGTATTTCTCTTGCTTCCCATAAAAAATAACCTTTATAACGTACTTTTTTGGCAGATACTCCCACTATATTTAAATCTAATTTATCAATAATATATAATGAACGATATAGATGAAATTGTTGCGTAATAATTATTCCATTATCTTTACTAAAGTTATTTTTATAATTATTAATACTTTCGCCAGTTGAATAACCTAATCCATCTTTAATAATATCTTCATCCTTAATTTCATTATTTACTAAATAATTATACATAGCTTTAATTTCACTATAACCATCATGTTCATCACCAGTAATAATTATTTTCTTAATTATATTTTTATTATATAATTCTATTCCTTTATCTAAACGATCCTTTAACATTTTTTTAGGATTACCATTTTCATCTATGCCACATCCTAAAACTATTCCATAAGTATATTTATCTTTTATTTCATTAATATCATATATTTTATCTTTATATTTTATTAACATATAACTATTAATAAATAAAATTACTAAAAATATAATTACAATTATTATTATAAGTATTTTCATTAATTTTTTAATCTTTTTCATAAATAAAGTATAACATATTAATTTTAATAATAAACATTTTATAGAGAGTGATTGACATGTTTTGGCATAATCTTATTTATGGATTAATTATTGGTCTAGGTTTTATTATTCCTGGTGTATCTGGGGGCGTAATTGCAACAATATTAGGTATATATGAAGAAATAATTGATAAATTAATTAATTTTAAAAAAGATGTAATTAATAATTTTAAATTTATATTTCCTTTATTTCTTGGTATTTTTTTAAGTATATTAATCTTTAGTAAAATAATTTTATATTTACTAGCAAATAAATATTATTTTATTTCTTATGTTTTTATTGGGTTAATTCTTGGATCTATTCCCTATCTTTTTAAAGAAATAAAAAATAAAACCAATAAAAACATTTCTCTTATTCCTTTTTTAATTACTTTTATCTTTGGTATCTTTTTATTTTATTTAGAAGGATCTATTTCTAGCACTCAAGCAAATCTCAATATCTTTACAATGTTAATCGCCGGTTTTATTTATTCTATTGGTAAAATTATTCCTGGGATAAGTGGGGCAGCTTTACTTATGCTTATAGGTATTTATGAATATTTATTAAATTTTCTTGCTAATCCTATTCTATTATTAGATATACATATAATTATTAAATTTATACCCTTTATTATTTCCTTTTTATTAAGTTCAATTATTATTCTAAAATTAATAAATTATCTTTTAAAAAATCATTTTCTCTATACTTATAGTGCCATTATTGGTTTTATATTATCTTCAATATTATTTATTTATCCTGGTAATTTAACTATTCTAAATATTATTATTTCTTCTTTATCTTTTCTTATTTCTTACTATTTAAGTAACTAAAAAAGTAATGATTTCTCACTACTTAATAAACTTTATTTTTATTCTTCTTGACCTGCTATTAAAATTGTTCCATCAAATATTATATCACCTTTATGTTGTTCAATCCAATTTTTATTAGCTTCATCCTTGACTATAATAGTTTTATTTGAAGGACTTGATAAAAATCCATTTCTATAGCTAAAAGCCAATTCATAACTAGTTAGTTTTGTAAAATCAAATCCTCTCATGTCTATTGTTTCAATTTTATTCGCACCATCAAACATTCCACTAATATATGTTACTTTTGAAGCATTCCACTTACTTAAATCTAGTGTACCACTTATATTAGAAAAATAAAACATATCTATCATATTTGTTACTTTGGATGTATCAAAATTTTCTAATCCTTTAACATTCTGTAATTTCGAAGTTTGACCAAAATCATAACCTACATAAAACATCCTAAACATTCTTGTAACATTTGATGTGTCCCAATTACTCAAATCTAGTGAATATATATACGATAAATTGGAAAAATAATTGTCCATTTTTGTTACGTTTGAGGTATTCCATGTACTTAAATCTAACGTTTTAGCACCTATATTTATACCTTTTATAATATCATTAACTTTTGTTGTATCGGAAATTATCCAATTTCTTAAACTTATATCTATCTCTTGTGTTGTACCTGTAAACATATCTGTTGCATTACTTACTTTTGAAACATCCCAATTATCTAAATTTAATTTTTTCAAATTTGTACAATCTTTAAGCATACTTGATAAACTAGTTACATTTGTAGTATCAAAATTGCTTAAGTCTAATTCTGTTATCTGTGAACCTTGAAACATACTAGACATACTTGTAACTTTGGATGTATCAAAATTACTTAAATTTAATATTTCAAAAGATGTATTCATAAACAAATAACTCATATTTGTAATTTTTGATGTATCCCATTTATCAAATGTTGCATCATAATCATCTGTTGCGTCGATATGCATAAGTGAAGTCGCTCCTGAAAACATATACATTGTATTTTTTGTTCTATCAAATATAAAATTATCAAAGTTTACTTCTTCTATCGTTGTATTATCATAAAATAATCTAGCCAAGCTATTAGAATATATTTTTTTATTTTCGGCTCCTACATATACTATTGGGCCATTATCTCCATCTTCTACCCATGCTATTACACTCCCTGCTTCAAATTTTTTTGTATCTGTTATATCTTCTGTTATCTCTGCATCTTTGTTTATATAATCTACAAAATTTACTTCTACTGCACCATTATTTGTTATAAATGATGTTAAAGTATATGGTCCACGTACAGCAACACTACTACTTATACCAACAGCTTCACCTGTTACTTCACAACTTAATCCTTCTGTTGTTATATCTACTTCTAAATTTTTTCCTGCTAATCTATTTTGATTATCTTCTTCTTTATTCCTAAATTCTAAATATCCCCTTATATTCTTTGTATTGCTTCCTATTGATTCAATTTCTACTTCTATTTCTTTACTTCCTGTACTCTTTATTTCACTTAAATCATAATCGGTATTTTGTCCATTTATAAATGTATGTAATATTACATCATCAGCTTCTAATACACTTCCCATATTATTAGCACTACTTGTATCTAATGTTATTTTTAACTTTGTATTACATTTATATATATTATTATCTTCTTCTTCATCAGACGATTCTAATGATAATTCTATTAAATCATAATATCCTGCTGATTTATTTGTTTCATAATCTTTACTTTCATCACTTGTAGCATAATAATTACCTATTTTATCTTTTGCCATATCTTTTGCAC
>CANPWS010000121.1 GCA_947584955.1 uncultured Bacilli bacterium
CTATCTGTAACTGATATACTTCCATCTTTATGCATAATTATTTTTATATGATTTCCATATCCATTTATTGCTTCATCGACAGCATTATCAACAATTTCCCAGATAAGATGATGAAGTCCTCTTTTATCAGTAGAACCAATATACATACCTGGTCTTTTTCTTACTGCTTCAAGACCTTCTAGAATTTTTATTGAACTTTCATCATATTTTGCACTCATCTTATCACATCCTACTAAAATATTTTAACATAAATTAAAAAAACAAGCAATATGACTTGTCGTTAATTTTACATAGCAATATTTTACTTATAATACTCTTCTTACATGTGTTATAGGCATAATGTATAAATCAGTAATAACGATACCGACATTTGCATTTAAAGCATGTACTAATTGACCATTTCCAATATAAATTGCTACATGATGGGTCTTTCCTTCATATCCTGATAATACCAAATCTCCTATTTGTATTTGACTAAGATCTACTTCATATCCTACATACTGTTGATCAAAGGCAACTCTTGGAAGATCAATTCCATATTGGGCATATATTAGTTTAGTAAATCCAGAACAGTCTGTTCCATTTGTTAAGCTATTTCCTCCATATACATAAGGATAGCCTACAAAACTTTTAGCATAATCTACTAGTGATTGCGCAACGCTATAATTGACATCACTAACTTGATTTACTAAAACAGTTTCAGGATTTTGGATAACTTCTTCAGCTACTTCCTCGCTACTTGCATTTTGAGAATCATTAGAATTTTCTTCTTCGCTTTCTTCAACATTTTTTGTTGTCAAATCTATTTCTTCTTTAACAATCTTTGGTGCAAGCAACATATTGGCATTATTATAAACTAATAATTTTTTATTTTCTTCCATGACTGTGCAGCTATTTTTTTTGTTATCAATCAATAAAAGAAATAAAAATATCTCTAAAATTGAAAGTTGCATTATTAACATTTTTCTAATTTTCTTTTTCATGATACTACTTGTTATTACCTCTTTCTCAATTTTTTGTGAAGACGTTTTCAATAATATCATAAATAAAAAAAATATGCAAATATTTTTTTCATTGTTAATCTTAATCTTATATATTTAAAGGATTTTTAATTTTTTTATAAATTTTTTACTTGTTACTTTTTAGTTAATTTTTTAACTTATATGTTAAATTTGCTGTTAACTTAAAGTTAATTATTAAATATTATTTTTATAAAATTAAATCGCAAATTAATAATTTTTAACCTATTTTAATTACTTATATGTTAAAAAAACACTACATATTATTAGTGCTTTTATATTATATTATTTCCACAATTTTTCTTCATATATCTTACTTTCATGTAGTTTTTTTAATTCATTTACCACATTTTCTTTATCTAATTTATATGTTATTCCAAGCCATTTAGCATTTGTATTCAATATTTTTACATCTGTTAAATTATTTTTTATTAACTTGCAAACAACATCAGGTATTAAAAATTCTTTAGTATAATTATACTTATTTTCATTTAAAAATTTAACAAATTCTTCTTCTAAATATTTAAATATTTTTGGTGTAAATACAAACATATTCATAGATACTAATGCTTCTTCGGAAACTTCAAAATCTTGTTCTAAATCTAATCTATGTGCTATATATTTTCCATCTTCTTTAGTAATATTACTTTCTATTAGTTCTACTAATTTATTATTTTCAATTTTACAAATTGCTCTTTTTACTGCTCCATTTTCTGTAACGGTATTTTTTAATTTATAGGCAACCATTGCACATGCTAGTTTTTCAGAATCAATATTTTTTATAAATTTAGCTACTTCTTCGTATGATTCTCTACCATAAAAGTCATCTGCATTTATTATAACAAAAGGTTCATTTACACAATTTTTTGCACATAATATTGCATGAGCAGTTCCCCATGGTTTAATTCTTTCTTGTGGAAGGTTAAAACCAATTGGAAGATCTGTTAAATCTTGAAAAGCATATTCTACTGTTATTTCTTTTTCAATTCTTTTGCCAATTGTTTCTTTAAATGTTTCAAAATTCTCTCTTTTAATTATAAATACTACTTTGGTAAATCCTACTTTTATTGCATCATATATTGAATAATCTATTAAAAATTCGTTATTTTCATTCATTGGTTCTATTTGTTTTAATCCGCCAAATCTACTTCCCATTCCTGCGGCCATTATTACTAAAGTCATTAAATTTCTCCTTTTTATTTTGTTAATGTTTTAATTTTTGGTTTAGATATAGTACTTTTATTATATGGGTTAGTTATAAATATTTGATCTTTTTCAAAAAAATCATCTAATATTCTTGATTCCATATAGTTATCATTATAATTTTCATAATTCTTTTTATCATTATCTAGCTTGATTTCTTCGTTTATTTTATTTAATATTTTTTTACTATTTTCTCTAATATTATTCATTTTTCTTATTTGTCTTTTGTTATCTCTTACTTTTATTATATCACTAATTCCCATACCTAGTGATAAAATAAATGCTAATGTCATTGATAATCCTAAATAAGACATAATGCCTACGCCTGGTAATAATATTATTTCTTTTAAAAATACTAAACTTACTAGTGAAAGACCTAACTTTACTACCATACTTTCAATATTTGATCTATATTTACTATATTCTTCTTTTTTTGATTGATCAATATATTCTATTTGATATTTCATTTTATTTGATAAATTTTCTAACTCATTTGTACTATTTGAATGATTTTTTATGTTTGTTAAATCGCATGTTGTTATAAATTTTTCTATTTCATTATTTATTTTTTTCATGTTAATTCTTTTCCCCTTTCTTTAACGTGCAATGTATTATACACCTAAAATATCATATTTGTCAATTATTTTTGGTAAATTTTAGAACTTTTTTGATATAACTATTTTTTATCACATGATTAAATTATATGAAATAGAATTAATTTATATGTTAAATCTATATAGTAAAAAACATTAGAATTTTACCTTTCTAATATTTTTTATTTACTAGGGTCTACTAATATTTTAACGGCATCATCAACGCCACTTGTTAATCTTTCATAAGAAGCTTGAACTTCTTCAAAGGATACAATATCATCTACAAATTTTAATACATCAATTTCCCCACTATTTATAAGATCTATACAAGTTTTAAATTCATCTTTAGTATAGGCAATTGCACCTTTTATTGTTAATTCTCTCATAACTGCTGAAACAGTTGGAATTGTTATCTGTTCTAATGATACTCCAACTAAAATAACACATCCTCCTGGTTTAACAATGTTTAAAGCTGTTGTTACTGCTTTAGCATTTCCACAACATTCTATTACATAGTCAAATCCTCCAGTTGTTTTTTCAAGCATTTTTTCTATTAATTTTGGATCTTTAGCATCTAAATATTCATCTGCTACTTCTAATGTAACTGCTTTTTTTCCTCTTTTTTCATTTGTTTCTGAAACAGCCACATAGCTTGCTCCTTCTTTTTTAGCTAACATTGCACTTACTAATCCGATAATTCCTCCACCTATAACTAAAACTTTATCTCCGACGTTTATATCTGCTAAATGAACCGCATGAAGACCTACAGCAGTAGGTTCAACCATTGCAGCTTCTTCTGCACTCATTTCATCTGGAATTTTTATTACCATATCTTTTCTTATTTTTGTTTTTAAAGAAAGTGCTCCTGGATTAGTTAATGATAATCCTAAAGCATATGTC
>CANPWS010000122.1 GCA_947584955.1 uncultured Bacilli bacterium
ATACAAGGATGAATATCTGTATGTGCTAAATCAATTATTTCTACATCTTTTCCTGTATCTTTAGCACCTCTTACAAAAACACTCACCAATGTATTTGATGTCCCGTTTTTATGAGGGCTACCAGCAAGAACAACTATTTTCATTTAATACCTCCCATTATATGCTCTAAACCCATTTTTAGCATTTCTTTATCAGTATAAAATTTATATTCAAGATTTGCATTATTTATTGCTTCTTTCATTTTATCCGTTAGAGAAGTGTAAGGATAAATCCCTACTAAAAAAGGTAATACAGTAAATGTTATTTCTTCTGCTTCACTATCTTTTATATTAAAGAATTTACATAAGCATTGTTCTAATAAAGAAATAGATTCTTTAAAAGCTAATTTGAAATTAGTAATACTTTCAACTCTACTATTTGCTTCTATTTCAAACATATTCATAGAAATAAGTTTTAATAACGTTTTTCGTTTTATTAAAGATTCAGTAAGTTTATTTATAAAATCTACTTTTGATAATTTTTTATTTTCTAAAAGAAGATTAGATAAATCTTCATTCCACTTTAAATATTCTCTTTCAAGAAGTGCTAAAAATATTTCTTCTTTTGTCTGAAAATAATTATAAATAGAAGTTCTACCTACACTTATTTGCTCACTAATTAACTTAATATTTATATCTTTAAAATCAAACCTTTCATATAGTTTTTCACAAGCATTTATAACTTCTTCTTTTCTTTCGTCAATGAGTTGTTTTTCCATTCTTCTACCTCCTTTGACACACTGTCAACATCATAATACATCTATTTTGACACTATGTCAATACAAAAAATTAATATTAATTATAAATTTTTTATAAATAAAAACTCAAACTACTAATTGCTAAAGTTTGAGCTATGATTTACATATTATTAAATTTAATTTTAATTTATATTTTCTGTTTCTTTACCCTCTTTATACATTACTAAAAATTCATCTATTGGTTTAACTAAACTATTATCTCTTACTCCAACAATACATTCTATATTATCTGATAAATAAGATTTAAATAATTTAATTAATTCATTTGGATATATAATACTATCAAAGTTATCTAAAATAATAGTATAACTATCTTTACTATCAATCATATCATTTATTATATTAATTAAAGCATTTTCTATTAATATATTATACATTGTACTTTTATCAAAATTTGTTAATAATATTACTTGATTTTTATTCTTTATTTCTATATCACATGTATTTGATATTTTATTTAATAAATTAGGTCTATGTGCAAATAATCCCAATTTTTGTTGTAATATAGATAATATTCCCCTTTAGTTTCATGAGGCGAATTTATTATACTAGATGTAATAATATTTATAGGTGACAATATATCTTGTTTTTTTACATATTCAGTTAAATTATCAAATTCATTTATAGCAACTTTTATAACTTCTTTTAAATTTAATTCTCTTTTTAATTCAAGTATATATAAACATATTCCAACAAATATACTATTAGCAGAATTATCCCAAAAAGGATCTATTGAATCATTTGTTTTAAAAAGTAAATTACTAAAAGATGTTATCTTTTCTATAGATTTATCAATTTTACCCTCTTTATATAATTTTTCTGCTTTATTCAAAGGATTATAGTCTATACTATTATATAAATCAGTAATATCAAATTTTACTATTTCATAATTTGTATCATTAAATAATTCTTCATATTCTTTTTTAGTATCAAGTATAACCATACTTTTATTTCATTTATTAATTCTTTTACCCTTTTCTTTATTGAGTTAGTTTTACCACTATTTATCCAACCTTCATATAATTTTTTTTCCATATATTCTCCTTCTATTGATTCTTTCTAATTTTTTTAGTAGTTATATCACTTAATTCATAATTAAATTCTTCTAATTTAATTTTTCCATCAACAATACTTGATCTAATATCATCTATCTTTTTTATAATTTCTTTTTTATCAAGTATTTCTTTTAATAATTTTTCTCTTTGTTTAAGAAATATTTCATCATTTAAATTATCTTTATATTCTCTAATTTTATTTAAAGAAAAACCCATATTTTTTAATAACATTATTGAATAAAATTCTTTTATATTTTCATCATTATAATATCTATATGATGTAAATTTATCTAAATATTTAGGCTTTAGTAAATCTATTTCATCATAGTACCTTATTGTTTTAATATTAGAATTAACTAATGATGCAAATTCCCCTATTTTATAAATATTACTACCTGCACTCTAATTTTTATTAACTAATACTAATTTTTTTATTCCACCATTAACTTTTGAATATTCTATATCTTCTTCTAATTTTTCAATTTTAAACATTAATTCTTCAATTATTCTATCTTTTTCATTGTTTAATGATTTTAAAATTAGATTTTCTCTATATAAAATACTTACTTTATTTTTGATTTCTTGCATATCTTTCATATACATTTCCTCCCCTCATTAACACTGTAACATTACAGTTAAATGGAGAGTCAATATTTTTGTTTATTTTTTGATATTGTTTAATATTTCCATAACTTCTTCATATACTTCTATATCATCTTTAGAAGTACCATTACTCATATATGGTGAAACAAAATTATTAATTTCTGATAATACTAAATTAATATTACTTTTATTAACTTTATCTTTAATAATCTCTAAAGAAGTATTTCTATACCCTCTAATAGCACAACCTGCTAAAGATTTATAATAAGATATTTCTGGTAGCTTAGATTTTCTATATAAATCTAATGCTATCTCATCAGTTACAACCCTTGGATTATGAAGAATTATTTTATTACTTCTAAATACTCCGTGTGGAGCAGACTCGCTAGGACAATCTATTACTTCAGCATCATCTGGAATTTCAACATCATAAATAGTATCTCCTCTAACTAACCATCTCAATATTTTATCTTCTGTACTAAAATTAAATCCACCCATTTCTTTTGGATCTTGTGCATTAGGATTCCAATTATTTGCAATATTTACTTCATCAATTTTATATACTAAATCATTATTTGCTCCAGACTTATCTCCAAACATAACTTTTAAATATTTATTCATTTTATTCCTCCAACTATATTAATAATATCATTAATATAATTATTAACCAAAATTTGTTAAAAATTTATCTAGTAAATCTCCATTGTTTGAAATAGATACATTTTCCTTCTTCATTAAGAGATATTTGAAAAATACCATCTATCTCTTGTTTTACATTAGTTTTTGTCATTGTTCTTGTCATTTGCCAATTAATAATACAAGTATTTTCATCAAAAGATATTATTTCATATTTATAATCAATATCTTTTTGATTTTCTTCAACAACATTCCATAAATTTATAACCTCTTCAAAATTTTTACAAGGTTCATCAATTGGATTTTCATAATATTTAACATCATTACTAAGTGTTTCTAAAGTTCTTTTCCAATCTAATTGTTTCCATGATTCCATAAATTCCTTTGTCCAAATATCATATTTTTCTTCCATTTTTAATCACCTTTCTTATTTAAATGTATGATTTTATTTCAATCTACAAACATTCTATCATATATTAAAATATTTTAAAACTCGAACTATATTAGTCCGAGTATTAATCAATCTGGTGCGCCCTAAGGGAGTCGAACCCCTAACCTTTAGATCCGTAGTCTAACGCTCTATCCAATTGAGCTAAGAGCGC
>CANPWS010000123.1 GCA_947584955.1 uncultured Bacilli bacterium
AAAGAAATGTTTGATGATGGTTTTATGTTATCTGAATGGGAAAAAGAAAAATTTGAAGCATGGAATTTATATTATGCCAAGAAAGAAGGTCATGATTCTGGATATAGCGAAGGACATAGTTTAGGATATAGTGAAGGGCAAAAATTTGGATATAATGAGGGTTTAATGACAACTATCAAAGGAATGCTAAAAAAAAATATTTCTCTAAAAACAATTAGCGAAATAACTGGTAAGAGCAAAGATGAAATATTAAAAATTAAAACTTCAATGCTAAATTAAATTTAACAAAATAGTAGTAACTATAAAGTTCTATTATTTTTTTATAATAAATAAAAATAAAATTATAAAAACTTTCATAATAAAAAAGAGCTAATAAAATTTATATTTATTTCTCTTTTCTTTTATTCGTTATTAATTTTCTTTAAAATATTCTATTGGCCTTTTTATATTTTCTAACCTTTTTGCTAACACTTTTGGTGCATCCATTAGATAACTATACGAAAATAAATTATCTAATTTTTTTTGATAATATTGATTTTCTCTTAAATTAATACCTAATTTATATAACTCTTCTTTATATATTGTTTTCATCATATATACAATATTTTCACTATTTATATCTTTAATAAGTTCAATACTATTTCTATCTTCAAAACGATAGCTATCAATATCAATTATAGTTATTTCATTTTGGCCTAAAATTACATTTTTATAAAATAAATCTTCAACTAAAATTCTATTTTCGGCTAATATAGAAATACTTTTATATATATTATTAAAATTATCCATAGTATAATCTACTGGTAAAAATAAAATGTTTTCATTTGTAGATTCATAATATTTCATTGTATAAGCAAGTATTTTTTCCATTTGTTCATCAAATAATAAATCATAAAGTTTATAAAAATTTTTTAAATCTAAACTTTTAATAATATCAAATATTCCCTCTTCGATTTTAGAAAAATATGATTCATGATATACTTTAAGGCACGAATCTTTTCCATATTTATATACTATTCCTTGAGTTCCCCTATTATCTTTTAATAATTCTAATTCCTTTATATTTATTTTCTTACCATTTTTTGTATAAAATATCATGTTTTTTCCTCTTTTATTTATTTTTTTATCTTACGCTTTACTAATATTTTATTCGGAATAGTTTTTACAAATTCTACTTCTTCTTCTTTAATAGAGCATTCTACTAATTTTTTTACCCCATGATAACTAACTTTATCAATAGTATTTACATTAATATCTATTTTTTCTTTTTGCTTATCATTTAATTTTTTTTGATTATTTAATAAATTTAATATTTTTTCTTCTTTTTCTAAATATAATTTATTCTTTTTTAAATCTTTTGATACAACCTTAAAATAACCTACACTAACTAAAGAAGTAGATAGAAGTATTAAATCAAAATATTTTATATAATTTGCAAGTTTTAATAAAGGAGTATATTCTTTTAATAGTATTGCATTAGTAAGTAAAAGGAGTGATAAACAAAATACTATACATTTTTTTGCCTTTATATATCTTTCTTCGGCTTGCTTTTTATATAATTTTGATCTTGATATTTGCATTTTCATTGTTTCTAATATTTCTTCTTCTTTCTTTTTAGTATATGTTACAAATTCTGATGTTGAGTCTGCATAATTAATTTTAATTTTTTGACCTACAATTTTATAATTTAATATAAAATTTTTTCTATCATTATCATTTAAAGAATAATCTTTCATATATTAAACTCCTTTTTTCAATAATATTATATCAGAACTATAGTTAATGTCAACAAATAAAAAAGATTGCCTGTTTTAGCAATACTTTTTATTTTTCATATTCACATGATAAACATTTTATTTTATCTTTCTTTTCTACTAAAATACTTTTACAATTTGGGCAAAGTTCTCCAGTTGGTTTATCCCATGATGCTATTTTACATTTTGGATAATTTGAACAACCATAAAATATTTTTCCTTTTTTTGTTTTCTTTTCTACGATTTTTCCATCACAATTAGGACAATTCATTATTTCCACTAATTCTTTTTTTTCATTTTCTTTTATATATTTGCATTCTGGATAATTTGAACATGCTACAAATTTTCCATATTTACTTTGTTTTATTACCAATGGACTATTGCACTTTGGACAAAGCTCTCCTGTTTCTTCTGGAGGTTTTTTCTCCATTTTTTTAAATGCTTCTTCAACTTTTGGTTCAAAATCATCATAAAATCTACGTAAAAGATCAGTATTTACTAAATCTCCATCGGCAATTTTATCTAAATCATCTTCCATTTCTTTAGTATATTTTACATTAATAATACTTGAAAAACATTCTTGTAATTTGTCTGTTATTTCAATTCCAATTTCGGTTGGCACAAACTTTTTATCTACAATATTTACATATCCTCTTTCACTTAATATTCCTACAGTTGTTGCATACGTACTTGGTCTGCCTATTCCAAGATCTTCCATTTCTTTTATAAGTTTACTTTCTGTATATCTTGCTGGTGGCTTTGTTGTATGCACTGAGTATTCAATATTATTAGATATTAATTCTTTTTCTTTACTTAAATCTGGTAATATTTTATCAGATGATTCTTCATAATCACTATATACTTTTAAATATCCATCAAAAATCAATACTTGACCAGTTGATTTAAACTGATAATTATTATTATCTAATATAATTGTTGTAGCTTCTACTTTAGCATCTTTCATAAGCGAAGCTAATGCTCTATAATATATTAATCTATATAATTTATATTCATCTTGTGAAAGATAATTTTTAACTGATTCTGGAGTTCTATTTATAGAAGTTGGTCTAATTGCTTCATGAGCATCTTGAACATTTTCCGTTTTTTTACTTTTTTTAACATATCCTACATATTCTTTACCATAAGTTTTTGTTATATATGCATAAGTAGCTTTAGTAAATTCTTCGGATAATCTTACAGAATCTGTTCTCATATAAGTAATTAATCCAACAGTTTCATTATCAAGCTGTATTCCTTCATATAATTTTTGAGCTAACATCATAGTCTTTTTAGAGGTAAAATTAAGCTTTGTTGATGCTTCTTGTTGAAGTGTTGAAGTTATAAATGGAAATTTAGCTTTTTTATTTTTTTCTTTTTTATCTATATTTTCTATTATAAAATTATTTGATAATTTACTAATAATCTCTTTAGCTTCTTCTTCTTTTTGAAGTTTTATCTCTTTATGATTATAACTATCAAGTTTAGCATCAAAATCTTTAAAATATGCATATATTTCATAATAATCTTCTGGTATAAAAGCTTCAATTTCTCTTTCTTTATCTACTATTAATTTTAAAGCAACACTTTGTACTCTACCTGCTGACTTACCATTTGTTTTTGATTGCATTAATTTACTTAATCTAAATCCTATTATTCTATCTAATATTCTTCTTGCTTCCTGACTTTTTACTAAATTATAATCAATATCTCTTGCATTATTAAAACTATTTAAAATAACATCTTTAGTTATTTCATTAAAAACAATTCTTTTATAATTATCCTTAATTCCCAATGCCATAAGAAGATGCCATGAAATAGCTTCTCCTTCTCTATC
>CANPWS010000124.1 GCA_947584955.1 uncultured Bacilli bacterium
GGTAGAGCAGCCGCAGTTGCTTTTGTAAAAGAAGGTGCAAAAGTAGTAATTCCTTATTATAATGAACATCGTGATGCAATGGAGACAAAAAATTATATTGAAAATCTTGGTGGAGAATGTCTTTTACTATCTGGTGATATTTCTGATAAATGTTTTTGTAAACACATAGTAGATATGACATTACAAACTTTTGGAAAAATAGATATATTAGTAAATAATGCTGGAGTTCAATATCAACAAGATGAATTAAGTTGTATTAGTGATGAACAATTTGACCGAACAATGAAAGTAAATATTTATGGAATGTTTTACTTAACAAGAGAAGCTTTGCCATATTTAAAACCTGGTTCTTCAATTATAAATTTAAGTTCTGTTACAGCTTTTTACGGTGATCCACAATTAATAGATTATGTTACTACTAAAGGTGCTATTGTAGGATTTACTAGAGCATTAGCTAGAAATTTAGCATTAAAAAATATTAGAGTAAATGCTATAGCACCAGGATTTTTTTGGACTCCATTACAACCAGCATGTTGGGTTAAAGAAAAAATACCATCATTAGGTTCAGATGCTGCAATGGCAAGAGGTGCAATGCCTTATGAACTTGCTCCAACATTTGTATTTTTAGCTTCATCAGATTCCAGTTATCTTACTGGGCAAGTAATACATAATAATGGTGGGCAGGTCATGGGCTAAATAAAAATTAATTATAGCAGAAACTTTATATAGTTTCTTTTTTTTGTATAACTAATTTGTATAACTTACTATAAAAAAACATATTTTTATATAGGTGAATATTTATGTATGATAAATTAAATAAAGAAAATATAATTACTAAAAATAAAGAACTAATTTTTGAACTTGCATTATTAATTAATAAAGAAATTTTTGATAATAATCAAATTTCATATAAAACATTTAAAAGTACTGAAGAAAATATTTTAAATAGAATAAAAAATATTAATGTTTAGAAAGGATTATTATGGACTTATATATAATTAGAAAACAATTAAATATGGGAATTCCCCTTACAAATATTAAATTAAAAGTAACTGATTATGCTAGAGTATCAACAGATAATATAAGACAAAAAAAGTCGCTTCAAAATCAAATAGAACATTTTGATAAATATATAAAAGATAATCCTAATTGGACTTATATTCCAGGTTATGTTGATGATGGAATAACTGGGACTAGTGATATAAAAAGAGATAATTTTATGAAAATGATAAATGATGCTAGAAATGGTAAATTTGATTTAATAATTACTAAGGAAATATCTAGATTTTCAAGAAATACTTTAGATAGTATTAAATATACTAGAGATCTTTTATCTTATGGTGTGGCAGTGTTATTTATAAATGACAATATTAATACAGCATTACCTGATTCAGAGTTAAGACTTACTATTATGGCATCTATGGCTCAAGATGAAATAAGAAGATTATCAGAACGTGTGAAATTTGGTATGAGTAGGGCAATTGAACGTGGAGAAATATTGGGAAATGATATGCTTTATGGCTATAAAAAAGATAGAAGTAAAAATGTTCTTAATATCGTTTTTGATGAAGCAAAAATCGTTAAAAAAATATATGAATTATATGCAATTAATCAGTTATCACTTTCTAAAATAGCATCTTTTTTAAATAAAGAAAATTATCCTTCTTGTCAAGGTAAAAAGTGGAGTGCTGTATCAATATCTAGGATGATAGAAAATCCTAAGTATAAAGGCTTTTATTGTGGAAAAAAATCCGAAGTCGTTGATTATATGACTAAAAAAATTAAGTATTTTACAAAAGATAATTGGGTAATGTATAAAGATAAAATTAAAATACCACCAATTGTAAGTGAAAATCTATGGGAAAGAGCAAATAAAAGATTAATTTCTAGGAAAAAAAGTAATAATCTAAAAAATAAAGAAATAAAAAATAAATATTTATATAGTTCAAAAATATATTGTGGAAAACATAATAAACCTTTTTATAGAAGAATAGTTAGACGAAATAAACTAGATAATACTTGGATTTGTTCAGAATATTTAAAAAATGGTAAACAAGCTTGTGATTTACCAAATATTAGACAATCTGAATTAACTGCTATTTTTAAAGATTTAATTTCGATACTTAATATAAATACTAAAGATGTTATTAATGTGTTAATGTCTTACTATAAAAAAGAAATATCTGATGAATTAGAATATAATATTAATAATTTATTAAATGAAAAAAATAAAATAATTGGGAAAAAGAAAAAAATATTAGATTATAATTTACAGGGAAATATTTCAAATAATGAATTTTGTGAACAAAATAAACTTTTAAATATTGATTTATTAAAAATTAATAGTTTAATTAATGAAAGTAAAAATAATGTAATAGATTTTAATGATAAATATAAAAAAATATTGAAAAGTATTAAAATAAAACTTGAATCTCCCATTATTTTAGATAAAATTATTAGTTTTCTACTTGATCACATTGTAGTTTTAAAAAATACTGATAATAGTATTATTAATTTAAATATATATTTATTATATAATAATAAAAAAGATAATAATCCATTTTTTATAAAAGATTATGAATTTAAAAGAGGATATGATGTAGAAAAGACTAAAAAATATATTATAAAATATAAAGTTAATTATTATTTTAATTTTAAATAGTCTAAATGACTTATTTATTTTACAATTTGTGCTTTCGTTTTTTTAAATTAGGTTCAAATAGTGTTACAAAATCACCTGTTCCTCCGACAAAAGCTCCTTGCATGGCAGCAAAAGCAATAGATGTGTCAATATTTAAATCTTTAACAGGATCGATTCCATTTTCACGTAGTGCCCATTCAAATGTCATTTCAGGCATTCCACCTTGTCTTCCACCAATTACAGTTTTACCTTTTAAATCATCTAGTGTAAAATTGTCATACTTTTTTCTTGAAACTAAAAACGTTCCATCTCTTTTTGTTAAACCTGCGAAAGTTTTAACATAATCTTTTTCTCCCCCATTGTATACATATATTGTTGCTTCTGTTCCTGAAAATCCAATATCAACATCACCTGATAATACTGCGGACATTACAGCATCTGCACCACTAGCTAAAACTACTTCTAAATCTATACCTTCATCTTTAAAGTATCCATTATTAATAGCAACGTATTGAGGTGCATAGAATATTGTATGTGCCACTTCGGCTAATGTAACTTTAGTAAGTGCATTATCATCTTTTTCTCTAAATTTATAGCATAGTGCTATTACCACAACTAGGCATAAAACAATTATGCCAGTAAATATTTTTTTCATATAACCTCCTTATTTCATTTTATTATATTCTAAAATTTGGGAATGGTTATTATTAAATTAATAAAGATTATAATAATATAAATTACTTTATTTTATATGAATAAATTCCTTTGTTAATCAAAATTTTATAAAATAAGGAAATAAAAAGATTTAAAAAAAAGTGAACGCACCGA
>CANPWS010000125.1 GCA_947584955.1 uncultured Bacilli bacterium
AATCATAAAAAAACTGATAACTAGAACCTAATTCTAAATATCAGTTTTTAATTTTGTCTACTTTTTCAGCAGTCTCACGAAATATTCTACTTTATTTTTGAAAAATAATTCTTTTAACTCGCTATATAATTGTCCTGCATGTGTTTTATTATGAGTAAGTACTAAAGTCTTTTTTCCTGATTTTTTTATTACATTTGCAATTGTAAATTATCTTTACTGTTACACCAATTATCTCCCACCAATCATAAAATTAATGTCTTATAAAAATTTAACTTTATTTTATAAACAAAACAAGGAAACATACAAAAGTTACCTTGTTTAATCTTAATTTTTTTTCACTTAATTACAACTATACTAATGTAACAAACTTTTCATTTTTTATCTTATTAATCTAATAACCAATCTATTATATTTTTAACTTTTATACCATTAAAATCATTATTTATTGTTCTATCCATAGTCAATATTATCTTTTCATAATTATAATCTATACTTTCCAAACTCCTAAGTTCTCTATTTCTTACTTCATCGCTCGATATAGACTTTGCCAACTGATAGTAATTTATGTCATTAGAGTTTTCTGCGACAAAATCTACCTCATATTCATTTGTTTTACCGATGTTAACTCTGTATCCTCTTCTTAAAAGTTCTAAATACACAACATTTTTAAGTAAATGTTCCTCATCGATGTTTCTAAAACCTAATATAATATTTCTTATTCCTGTATTGATATATGATATTTACCAAGTGTTTTTAGTAATGATTTACTCTTAATATCTACTTTATATATTATCTTTATCATAATTATTAAATTTTAAATATTCTTTTCTAATTATCATTTTTCATCATCAACATAATAATATCACATTAAAAATTGTAGAATCGCCATTTTTATTACAGTCAGCAATTGCTTTGTAATATTCATCTTGATATTTCTTTAATTCTGATTTTATAGGTAAATACTCAAATATTTCTTTCCAATTAGAAAGAATAATATTTTGCCATAATCTAGCCGTTCTATCGTTTCCATCTTCAAAAGGATGAATAAACACAAATTCATAATGAAAAATGGATGATAATATTAATGGGTGTATGTCATTTTTTTTTTCATCCAATCAAACCATTGATTCATTAATGTATCTACTTGTTCTGGTGGAGGGCACATATGAATACAGTTACCATTTTCATCAAATACGCCTTCATTACCTTTTCTGAATTCTCCAGACTCATTTACTATCAAATATGTCATAGTTTCATGTACTTTTTTAAGTATTTAATAGAATATGGATCTACATCATTTATCATTTCATAGGCTTTATATGCATTTTTAACTTCTTGAATTTCTTTTTGTAGACCAATAACTGTTTTACCAGAAATTAAATCCTTAACTTGATTAATTGATAGAGAATTTGCTTCTATTGCTAATGACGAATGGATTGATATAATTCTATTATTTTTTCTTAATGTTGGCATTTTATTAAAGGTGACATAGTTATCTAATTTTCCTATTTTTTCCATAATGCTAGAAATATAATTTACCATTTTACTAGTTATTGTAAAAGGTAGTATATAATTTTTCATTAAATTCACCTCAAATTCTTATGTATTTATACTATTATTTGCAATACATCTTGCTTAATTCTTGCTTAAATTTGTAATTTACCACGCCTTAAAAGTAAGTTTTTGTTCATTAGACCTCAATTTTATTCCAGTAAACTCTTTAATAGAAAATTTATTATATTCTTTTAAATTTTGTTTTCATTAAATTAATTAATCTATAAAATAAATTTCTAAACGATTCACTTACACTATATAATATAACTGCCATTATAAAACTAACAATAATAAATACTAGTCCAAGTTTAATTACTGTCATAACAAATCCACTAGATACATTCCAAAAATAATTTTCCACAGGAATTAAAACTATTGACAATATAATAAATAATATAATAGCAATTATATGACTTTTTAATAATTTTAAAAATTTAATATCTTTAATTATTTTTTTGGAAACAATATAATTTTTTAAGAATATATTTATAAATGAAGCAATAATTGTTCCAATAAGAATTCCATTTAATCCATAAAAATTAATTAAAATAACTGATAAGACTAAGTTAATAATTGAACAAATAAATATCTGATGCTTATTTTCTTTAAATAAACCACTAGCATTGGTAATTGCTATCATTGGATAATATAAAATATTAAGAAATAATGTTGCAGTAAATAAAACTACAGATAAATAACTTAACATGTAATTATTCTTTCCTACCCATACTACTATAAAACCTCTAATACCTATCATAAATGTAATTGACATAGCAAAAGCAATAAAGATAAATAACATAGAAAATTCTTTAAATAATGGGTATACTTTTTTATTTTCTTTCTTAGCAAAAACATTACCAAAAGAATAGACTGCGGACATTTCAACTCGTGAGGCAATTTCATTTAAAAATCTTAAAATAAAATTATAAGCTGTATAAATACTTACTACGACTGGACCACTAAATCCCATTAAAATAATAGCATCTGTATTATTTAATACAAGGTAACCGATTTGAGTCCAAGCAAGATCTTTTGTCATTTTAACCATTGATGTATCTTTTCTTGCTATTTCGTGTAGATAAGGATATTTTTTCTTGACAACGATGCGATTAATTAATTCTTCTAAAATTTTCATTATAAGAATAACAATAGCAATTGCTATTAAACTACCAAATTTATACGTAACAATCACAATTAAAATATCACATAAAAGTTTAACACTATTAAATACAAGTGAATATATGTATTTTTCTTGCGCCGCGGACAAAATAGACATATAAGTTTGTCCTTTACCAAAGTAAGATATTAAATAAGAAGTAGATATAATAAAGAAACATATTAAAGTAGCACTACGATATCCTTCTTCAAAATGATAGAAAAAATATAACGTTACAGTAACAATACATATTATACCAAAAATAATTAATCCAATTATTTTAAATACTTTTCTTGCTCCACTATATATTGCATTAATATCATCTTTATTTTTATTAGCAAATGGTTTATATAAACTATATATTACTGCATCTGAAAATCCAGCTTGTGCTAAAAAAACATAAGAAATAATTTGATTAATTGTTTGATAATAGCCATTTCCAGCATCACCAACATAGGTAATTAGAACATCCATTTTAATTATGCCGACTATTCCAATTAACAAATAAGGTAAAATATCGCATAACATATTTAAAAATATTTTTTTTGTTCGCATATAAAACTTCCTATATATCTATCATCAATATTATTTATATTACTTGATGTCTTATTATTAATATTTTCCTTCATTTTTTATAATTACCACCTATCTTAAAGACAAAAAAGCTATAGAAAAGAATATCTACATATATAGATATTTTCTCTATAGCTATTTTTCTTATTTTTTTTAGAAAGATTTAACTTAAACTGCCCCCCCCC
>CANPWS010000126.1 GCA_947584955.1 uncultured Bacilli bacterium
CTTAATTATGCTAAATATACAATGACTGTTACAATAATATCTACATTAGTAAAACTTATTACATTATTTATATTTAGTCTATTACATATAGGATTATATGGATTATTAATATCAGAAATAATAAATATATTCTTAGTATTATACTTAAGTGGTATAAAACTTAAAAAAATATTAGCATAACTAATATTTTTTAACTAAAACTATACCATCTTTATTATTTTTACCATACATACTATATGTAGAATCTATTGCATATATTTTTTCTTTATCTAAAATATCATTATTAATAGATGTATTATTTATAATATATTTTCTTTTAAAATTAGAACTAATATAATATATTATATAATTTAAAAAAATTTTAAAATCATCTTTTAATAATTTAAATAACTTTTCTTCATATTTCCTTAACTCATATATATTAAATTCTATATTATTATCTTTATATATCTTATAAAAATAATCTAATATATTAGATAATAATATAAAATCATATTTTTTATAAAATTCATTATCTAAAGAAACAGCATTAGCATTTTTAAAACTTACATTAGCTTTTGTAATTTTACTTCTTAATATATTATAATGTTCTTCATCAGTTAAATAGTTATTAAATGAAACAATTTTGTCTAAATCATCTAAATTTATAAATAATAATCTAAATAAATTTAGATGATTAGGTTTATTTTTTTGTATATTATAATTAAAATCATTTATATTTTTCCAATATGTTCTATAAATATTAGCCATGTATGGTAATAATCCATTTATAATATCACTTAATTCTTCTAAACTTGTAATTCCTATAAATTTTTTATAAATATTTAAATATTCTTTATAACTATATTTTAATATCATTGCATACTTTATTCCAAAAACATAATAAGTTGTTAATAAGTTAGTATCAAATGTATCTATATCTGATATTCCTTTTGTTATTAAATTTAATAAATGATCACCACTACCTAAAACGGATAACGCATTATTTTTATTTTTAAATGATACTAAATTTAAATATTCTTTTATATTTTCATTAGTAGATAAATAAACTCTTTGATATTTACTAAATGGTAATCCTTCCATAAGAAATTTATTAGAATCTACTTGTTTTTTTATATTTTTTTTTGTTATTTCTATTGCCTCTTCCATTATAACCCCTCTTTTCTGAAAAGTTATATTAACATAGAATAAAAAAAAATACAAATTATTCTATAACTTTTAAAATATTTGCAACCATATCAATATTATTTATAGTATCATTTACTTTATTAGTAGCCTCATATCTATTATTTTTCTTATAAGCATCTAAAAATTTTTTATAATTATTTGAATCTCTATTTAAATATTTATACCAATAACTATTACGTCTTAAATATTCATATTGTTTTTTATCTTGTTTAATTTTATATATTATATTTAATTCCATAATTAATCACCAAAGAATTTTGTTATTGGTCTAGGAGTTTTTGCTATTATTTCAGGAGTTGTTTTTTTAGTTAATTCTTGTATTAGACTTACTGCTTTTTGAGCATTATTAATATGTTTTTGTACATTATCCATATTTACATTTTTAAATAAATTAGTAAGTTCTCCTACTGATGATGCTGTAGATACATCAGCAATATATTTATTCCATACTTCTTCATTTTCTCCATATATATCATATATTTCATAAAAATCTTGCCATGTAGATTCTTTATTTTTTACATAAGTAATTAATTCTGGATGCTTTGATACAAATGCTTTAAATTGTGCTTTTTTATCCATGATTATCACCTTAATATATTATATTTTATTTTTTTTAAAATATTAAAAAATACATTTATTAAAAAATGTACTTTTATAACTAACTAATATTATTATTGTAAAATTAAAAATTGTCGCAAGATAATTTAAATGGACAACTTTTACTTCCTTGTGTTGCTCCAGTAGCACAACTATCATTTTTTACAAGTTTAACTTTATCTTTTAAAGTTACAACAGGTAAATAATTTGAACCACCATAATGAAATGCTCCACACGAAGCTTCGTAAGTTCCTTTTACCCAACTATCTTTCCATACATAATCTGTATCTGTAATCTTTCCATTATTATCTACAGAATAATTTGTAGCAGATATAATAACTATATATTTATATGAACTACTCCAACCATCACCATAACGCCAACCTGATATAAAAGGAGTAGGTATCCATGAAGTAGCTCCACTTTTTGTTGAATTTACATCCGCTACAGACAATGTACCCAATGTTTGTTTTCTTGGATTTGATGTTGTTATTTTATTACTTGTATCATAATCATAATAATAATTTGTTTTTTCTATATAATTTTTATTTACTATTTGAGCTGCTAAAGTTTCTTTCTTATTTTCATATTTTTCTTCTTCTAATAATTCAAAATAACTCCAATCAGTATCATTAAGATATCTATATAAATCATCAGGTTTATTTGGATCTAAATTCTTATAATGAGTTATACTAGAATTAGTTTTAACACATGTTTTTCCTGTACCTTTATACAATAAAGAATTTTTAGTTGTAGCAAAATCATGGTAAACCAATTTTAATACTCCACCATCATATGAAAGTATACGCCATAAATCTTGGTCCGCTCCAGTTCCAAAAGTTGTCACCTTACTAGAATCATGATTTACATCAAATATTACCCAATTATTTGGATTGGAACCTTTAGCAATATAACCATCTTGTAATAAAGGAGTGAAACTTGTGCCACCTTCCAATTTATCTACTCTAGTTTGTAAGTCTGACACTGCATCTTTTAAACCTTCAACATCAGCTTTTAAACCACTATAATCTTTTGGACATATATAAAAACTTTCGTATTCAGAATTTTTTAACTCCCAACTTTTAAAAGCTTCAATTTTAACTGTGTTATCACAAGTATTTTCTGTTGGACTTTCTCCTTCTGCAAGCAATACAGCATCTGCTATAACATAATAATTATTTTTATAATCAATTTTTTCTTTTGTGTTTGGATCAATTATATTATCATCAATTAATCCTTCATTTTTTAATGCTTCTAATTTTTTATCTGTTTCAACATTTTTATTATGCATTACAATAAAAACTGAACTAGCTCCTATTAAAACTATTAAAGTTATAGATATAATTATTTCTATTAGAGTAAAACCTTTTCTATTCACACTATCACTTACTCTTTATTTAATTATACTTTATAATAAATTTAATTTCAATAAATAAAAAAAAGACTATTATCCTTTTTTCTTCATATCAGTAATATATTTTTTTAATTTAACAGCATCAGGACCAAATATTATTTTTAATTGATTATCTATTTC
>CANPWS010000127.1 GCA_947584955.1 uncultured Bacilli bacterium
ATTTATACCCCATAGATTTTGCTAAAATATAATCTTCTTTAGGATTTACGCATAGTGCAACATTAGCAATTAATGTCCAAGGAGTTGTTGTCCAGACAAGAAAATATACATCTTCATTCTTTTTCTTAAATGGTACTGTTACTGTATCAACACTTATTTCTTTATAACCTTGTGCTACTTCATGTGAAGCAAGTCCTGTTCCACATCTAGGACAATATGGTAATATTTTACTTCCTTCATAGAATAATCCTTCATCAAAGAATTTTTTTAATATCCACCATTCTGTTTCAATATAATTATTATCATATGTTATATACCTATTTTCAAGATCAATAAACTGCCCCATTTTGTTAGTTAAATCACAAAATGATTTTTCATTTTCCCAAACGGCTTCACGGCATTTTTTATTAAATTCTTCTATACCATATTTTTCAATATCATTTTTTCCATTAAATCCAAGTTTTTTCTCTACTTGCACCTCAACAGGAAGACCATGAGTATCCCATCCTACTTTTCTTAATACTTTATATCCTTGCATTGTTTTATATTTACAGAAACTATCTTTTAAAAATTTGGCTACCATATGATGTAATCCTGGCATTCCATTTGCAGTCGCAGGGCCATCATAAAAGACAAAATTTTTACTATTTTCTCTTATTTTTATTGATTTATTTAATATATCTTCTTTCTGCCATTTTTCTAAGTATTCTTCTTCAACTTGATATGATTTTCTTTTGTCTAACTCTTCAAATTTTTTCATTTCTTTTATCCTCCTAATTTATATTTATATATAAAAATAAGGTAGTACCCAAAGGACGATATTTATCGTGGTACCACCTTATTTTATTCTTATTACATTATAACGGATGTCTTTTTCCGATCATTTCTAATTTTATATTTCAAAATGATACAATCTAGAGTGATTTATATTATAACTCGTTGTAATTTTTCACCAGACAATTACTCTCTAAAAACTTCTGCTATAATATCGTCTCTTTCACTTGTTTTGATAAATTACTTAAATTATATAATTATTTTATAGCATTGTCAAGTATATGTTTGTTAATTTTTTATTTATAAATATATATTAACATTTATAAGTCTGTTTTTAAATTTAATTTTTTAATAATAATTTTTCTTAAAAAATCTATTGGTATAACAGTTAAAGAAATCATAAAAGTAAATAATAATTCATTTAATGATAAACCACTTGTTCTAAATAAACTTCCACCATAGTAAATTAAATAAATTTGAACAATCATAATAAATAATATTACACCAATAAATACTTTATTTTTATTTAAATTAGCAAAAATATTTAGTCTATTAGTTCTAGCATTAAAACTATTAAATATTGTTGTAAAAATAAATAAAGCAAAGAATCCTGTCATTAAATATTCATTTGTTACTGATTGGCGATAAAATGATTTAAAAAATGGAAGTATTAAAAATAAAACATATAATAATGATGAATATAATCCTGTTATAACTATTTCATTTAACATATAACTATTTATTATTTGTTCATCTTTCTTTTTAGGTTTTTCTTTCATATATTCTAAAAGTGGTGGCTCATAGGAAAATGCAAGACCCGCTAATGTATCCATAACCATATTAATCCATAACATTTGTATTACAGTAACAGGATAAGCTATTTTTATAAAAGGACCTACTATAGAGATGAAAACAGCACAAAAGTTTACTGTAAGCTGAAAAACTATAAATTTTCTAATACTTTTAAATATTGTTCTTCCATATAATATAGCACTTGCTATTGAATTTATATTATCATCTAATATTACAATATCTGAAGCTTCTTTAGCTACCTCAGTACCACTTCCCATGGCAAATCCCACATTAGCTTTTTTTAAGGCAACTGCATCATTTACTCCATCACCTGTCATTCCTACAACTAATCCTAATTCTTTAGTTAAAGTTACTAGTCTACTTTTATCATCGGGTAAAGCCCTAGCAACAACTTTTAAGTTAGGAATTATTTCCTTTACTTTATTATCACTCATACTATTTAATTCACTTGAAGTAATAATTAAATCTTTATTACTTTTTATAAGACCTATTTCTTTAGCTATTGAATAAGCTGTATTTTTATTATCACCAGTTATCATAATAGTATTTATACCAGCTTCATTTATTATTTTAACTGCTTCACTTGCTTCTTTTCTTATTTCATCTTTTACTAACATAATCGCTACTAACGTGGCACCTCTTAGATTATCTATTGTATATTTATCTTCAGATACTGCTAAAGCTACTGCTCTAATTCCTCTTTGAGCATAAGAATCTATTTCTTTTAATATATCATCTTTTTCTTTAAATAATTTTTTAACTCCATATTCATCATAATAATAAGTACAATATTTTAATATTTTTTCATAAGCCCCTTTTATTAATTTTATCCTTTTACTATCTTTTTTTATTATTGCTACTGAATATTTATTAGTACTATTAAAAGGAATTTTAGCTTCTATTTCTACATTATTATTTCTAGGTACTTTTACAAAATTTAGAAGTGCTTTATCAGTTAGATTACCTCCAATTACTATTTCTTCTTCTTTATCATAAAATCCTTGATTATTATATACAATTGAAAAAGTAAGTAATTTTTCATATTTAGGAAATTTATCTATTTCCATTAATGTATCAAACTGTTTATTATTTCCTAATTTTACTGTTATTACTTCCAAATTACCTTTAGTTAGCGTTCCAGTTTTATCTGTATATAATACATTTAAACTTCCAGCAGTTTCAATACCCACTAACTTTCTTACTAAAACATTATTTTTAAGCATTTTTTTCATATTAGATGATAATACTAAGGTAATCATCATAGGTAGCCCTTCTGGTACTGCTACAACAATTACTGTTACACATAAAGTAAGAGCATTCAATAAGTAAGCAAACATTAATTTATAATTAGTTATAGTCTTTAGTATTAAAGATACATCAAAAGCATTTTCTATTAATATTTTATTAAATAAATAACTTAAAGCTACTAAAATTGCAGCTACATATCCTATTTTAGATATAGTTTTAGCAAGGGAAGTTAATCTTAATTTTAATGGTGATGGTTCACTTTTTTCTTGTATTTTATTTGCTAGCATACCATACATAGTATTATTACCAACACCTGTTACTAACATATAACCTTCATTTTCATAAATTATTGTTCCTCTAAATAATCTATTGTTATCTAAAATATTCTCAATATTATCTACACTTTCTTTATATATTTCTCGTGCTTCACCACTAATCATTGATTCAT
>CANPWS010000128.1 GCA_947584955.1 uncultured Bacilli bacterium
GAGATATTGCTGATGATATAATTGGTACTGTATATGATACCATAATAGATTTATCAGGATTAAAAGAAAAACATACTAATCAAATGAACAGAAATATCCAAGGATTTACAAGTACTGTTGAAGATAATACTAATAATAGTTATAGAGTTGTTTATGACTTAGATTTAACAAAAATAAGTGATAATGATATAAGTAGATTCAACGTTGATAGAAGTTTTACTACTCTTAGAGATAATTATACAAATCAAGGCTTAACATGCAAATAGTTAAGCTTTTTGTTTATATAAATACAAAAAATCATCTTGTAAATTATATAGCTTTATTATATAATTAAAATAAAGGAAAGTGATAAAAATGAATAAATATAAAACAATGGATGCAAATGAAGCAGTAGCAAATATAGCATATAAATTTAGTCAATTATGTGGAATATATCCTATAACACCAGCATCTCCAATGGCCGAAAAGGTAGATTTAATAAGCACTACTGATGAAGTAAATTTTTATGGAGATAAAGTAAAAGTAATTGAAATGCAATCAGAAGCAGGAGCAGCAGCTTTGGTACATGGTGCTTTAAATTCTGGAGTTTTGGCAACCACATTTACTGCTAGTCAAGGACTATTACTTATGATACCTACTTTATATAAATTATCAGGAGAGATGTTACCAGCAGTATTACATGTTGCAGCAAGAAGTTTATCTACGCATGCTTTAAGTATTTTTGGAGATCATCAAGATATATATGCGGTAAGACAAACTGGAGTTTGTATGTTAGCATCATCAAATCCTCAAGTTTCATATCATATGGCAGCAATAGCACATTTATCGGCATTAAAAGCAAGTTTGCCTTTTATTCATTTTTTTGATGGATTTAGAACAAGTCATGAAATAGATAAAATAAGATTAATAGATTATTCAAAAATAGAAAAATTAATAGATAAAAAAGCACTTCAAGATTTTAAAAATAGACAATTAAGTAATTTAAATCCAAATACTAGAGGAACTGCAGAAAATGATGATATTTATTTTCAGCATACTGAATCAAGAAATATAGATTATACAAATGCTGTAGAAATAGTAGCTGAATATATGGAAAAATTCAATAAAATAGAAAATACAAATTATAAACCATTTAATTATTATGGTTCAAAAAAAGCAAAGTATGTAATTGTTGCAATGGGAAGTGTTTGTAATATTGTAAGAGAGCTTTTAAATTATTTAAAAGATGATACTTTAGGACTTGTAGAAGTGCATCTATATAGACCATTTTCTCAAAAATATTTAAAAGACATATTACCAAAGACTGTAGAAAACATAGCAGTTTTAGATAGAACTAAAGAACCAGGTAGTGTAGGAGAACCATTATATTTAGATGTTGTAGGTGCATTAAAAGATACTAAAATAAAGATAGTAGGAGGACGATATGGTTTATCATCAAAAAATATTACAAGTAAAGATATCTTAGCAGTTTATACAAATTTAAAAGAAAAAAATAAAAATAATTTTGTAATAGGAATAAATGATGATGTAACCAAATTAAGTTTAAAAACACAAGAAGATTTTAAAATAGAAAGTACTAGTAAAGAATATTTATTTTATGGTTTTGGATCAGATGGAATGGTATCAACAAGTAAAGATTTATTGAAAATAATTGGTGATAATACTAAAAATTATGTACAAGGATATTTTCAATATGACTCAAAAAAATCTGGTGGTGTAACCAGAAGTCATATTAGAATAAATAAAGAAGAAATATTATCATCATATTACGTAGATAATCCTTCATTAGTAGTAATATCAAAAGATAGTTATATATATAAATATGATGTATTAGATAATATAAAAGAAAATGGAACTGTATTATTAAATACTAATTTAGATGCTAAAAAATTAACAGAATCATTACCAAATAAAATAAAGAAAATATTAGCAGATAAAAAATTAACATTATATATAATAGATGCTTATAAAATAGCAGGTGAATTAGGTTTAAAAAATAAAATAAGTACCTGTATGGAAATATGTATTTTTAAAATTATAAATATTTTACCAATTAACAAAGTAAAAGAAATAATTAAAGAAAATAATGAAGGAAGATTTGCTCATAAAGGTAAAAAAATAGTAGATATAAATAATAAGATAGTTGAAGTTTCAGATAATTATTTACAAAAAATAACTATAAATAATAACTGGTCTAAATTAAAATTAGAAAAAGAAAAAGACTTAAATTTTTATGAAATGATTAATAATTTAAAAGGAGATAAATTACCAGTAAGTGCTTTTTTAGATAAAAAACAAGGAATAATCAAGCCTGGAAGTGTAAAAGAAGAAAAAAGAGAAATAACAGAAAGTGTACCTAATTGGATAAAAGAAAATTGCATTCAATGTGGTAAATGTGCGTTTGCATGTCCACATGCTGTAATTAGACCATTTTTAATAGATAAAGAAAATAAAAATGTCGAAAGTTTACCATCATTAATGCCAAAGGATGTAAATTTTACAATTGGAGTATCATATAAAGATTGTACAGGCTGTGGAGTATGTGTAAATGCCTGTCCTGGAAAAAAAGGCGAAAAGGCTTTAGAAATGAAGGCGTATAATAAAGAAATATTCAAACAAGATATCTTTGAATATTTACAAAAAAATAATTTAAATGAAGATAAAAAAATGTCACAATTAAATGTTAAAAATCTAAGTTTAAATGAACCAAAATTTGAGTTTTCTGGAGCATGTGCAGGATGTGGAGAAACTCCATACTTAACAAATTTAACAAGAATGTTTAAAGATAATTTAATAATAGCAAATGCAACAGGATGTTCATCAATATATTCTTCAAGTATGCCATCTACAGCATATTCAGTACCATGGGCAAGTAGTTTATTTGAAGATAATGCCGAATATGGTTTTGGAATAAGTGAAGGAATAAAATTAAAACGCGAAAAGATTAAAAAGTATATGGAAAAAAATAAAACAGAACTTTTTAAAAAGTGGTTAAATAATATGGATAATTATGAAGTATGTAAGAAGGTAAGAGATAAAATAGATTATCAAAAGCATCCATATTTAGAAAAATTAAAAGATGAATTAGTTCCAAAGACCGTTTGGATAGTCGGCGGAGATGGCTTTGCTTACGACATTGGATATGGAGGCTTAGATCATGTACTATCTACTAACGCTGATATAAATATATTAGTATTAGATACTGAAGTATATTCAAATACTGGTGGACAATCATCAAAATCAAGTAATTTAGGTCAAGTAGCATCTTTTGCTAAAG
>CANPWS010000129.1 GCA_947584955.1 uncultured Bacilli bacterium
ATAGAATTATTATTATTTATATCTTTAAATTCTAGATATACATCTTTTTTCTTATCTTTAAATACAAATAAAAGACTTAAGAGACCCCCCCCCCAATAACAATATTAAAGCTTTATTAATTCTTTTCATAACTACAGTCCTTTCATTAATAATATTCCATTATTGAACAAATATAATACATATTTTTTTAGTATAAAATATTTAAATACTTCTTGTATTGCTATATCTTATACAATATATATTACAATATTATTATTAAAAATTCAACTGTATTTTGATAATTTATAATCTATAAAGTATTTTAGTTATAGATTTTTTTCATATAATGTTTGTTCTTCTTCTTTATAATAATTTAAAATATTTTCAGGAATTTTTTTATTACTATCTATATAATAATTAAATAATTTATTTAATAATTCAGTTGTAATATTTTTTGTTTGGAGATCTAAAATTCCATTAGAGTATGATGTATTAATTAAAGTTAGGGCACTCTCATAATTATTTTTTAATTCTTCATTTGTTTTATTGGTGTTTGAAAAAATATCTTTATTAAATAAACTACCTAGATTGTTAGATATTGTTTCCATCTCTTTTTGTAATATATCTTCTATAAGTTCTATTTCTTCATATAAATTAAGTGCAAGATTAGTTTCTGTTAAATTTATATTATGTTCTTTTTCATATTTAGGAGAATATATTGTTTTTAAATCTTGTGTAGTAAAATTTATTATTCTAAGTTTTTCTAATTCTTTTACTAAAGGGGAATTTAATATATTTCCTTTAAGGGATATTTTATTGTATTCTAAAGAGTTTTCTATTTGATAATTACCATTTGAGATAGATACCATTCTATTTGCATTTTCTATAAATTTTAGCATTTCATTATTATATTTTGTTTCTTCGATAGTTGTATTAAATAGGGTTTGATATATTTTTATTCTGGTTATTTTTTGGTTATTAGTTAAAGTATTATCATTGTTAATATTTTCTATGTTTTTTTGTAAATCATTTATATTCACTCTTAATTCTCCTTTATTTATTTATGGCAATATAGATTACTACGGATATTAATATACCAATAAGGCCTATAATTAATATAAATAGTAAAGAACTTGCAAAACCATCATTATTAGGCTTTTTAAGTACTCTTTTATAGTTAGTTTCTAATTGATTATTATTTTTATTTTGATTGATATTTTGTTTAGCTTGATTTTTGGCTTTAATTAATTCATATTTTTCTTTTTCAAGTTTGAAGTTCCATTTTAAATAATTGTTTTCTTTTTTTGTTTGGCTTGAAGCTCGCAATGTTTTTACATCTGTTAGTAGTTTTCCATCTGGGAGTAATCCTGCATACATAGTATCAATAAGAGGTTTTTTTGGTAAGCCTTGTTCTTGTCTTTTAATATTTTCTTGTTCTATTTTTATATTTGCTCTAACAACATTATGATCATTTTTACCCATTAGGGACCAATAGGTGCTTTTTTGAAATTTAACACCATTTTCAACATAAGTTTTGGCAATTACACTTTGCATAGCTCTTTTAATAGCCCACATATCAACTTGGTTTTCTTGGTGGTTTAAATTTTGAACTTTTTTTAAAAATTCAGGAGTAAAATGAAAATCATGTTCAGTACATTCTGTATTTTTAGGTTTTATATTTCTTAATTCACCATTTACTTGCACTTTTCCTTCTTGTATTCTTGCAAGCATCTTTGCAGTTTCAGTGAGATTTTTTCTTCCTTCTTTAGTTATTATATCTTCATCAGATAAGTGCATTTGATCTCCAAAAGTATCGATTAAGTTTGGGTTATATTGTTCTATTTCAAATAAGACTTGTTCTACCATTTTTCTTTTTTGAGGGCTTTCAGTTAAAGTTGTTTCATTATACATAAATTCTACACCCTCTCTTTTTTTAATTCCATCAAAACAAGATACTAATTCTTCTGTTGTTATACCAAAATATTTTTCCCAGACCATTTCATATGGTGAAGATTTATCAGGTTTATTTCTTTCTACTAATTCATTAAAAATTTCTACGGTATTTATTACCATAGTTCCATCTGGTAAAGTTCTATTAACACTTTCTATATAATCCATAGTTTTTCTTATATATAATTTTAAGTCTCTAAGTATTTCGTCGTGATCTTTTAGGCCTTTTCCTTGTCTTAATAAATTTTCGATATGCATTTGATCAAATAAAGCATGATATCTCATATGTTTATTATGTTTAATACAATAATTTAATGCTTTTTCGGTTAGATATGGATCAAATACTTGGCCATTTAAAGTTGGATAAATACTATTATTATATTTACCTGTTGCGATAATAATTGTATCAATTGTCTCATCGCGCATTATTAATTCTGATAAACTTTGCATTTCTTCATAAGATATATCTTTAACATCTTCAAAATCATCATTCATTAAATGATTAAATTTAGTAATAAAGTCTGTCCCGTATTTTTCCCCTAAAGCTGTAAATACTTCTCTTATATTTCCAACTGACACTTTTTGTAAACATTCTTCTAATTCTTGACCATTTATTCCTAATTTTTCTAGTTTGGCTTTTGCTTTACTAACATTACTCATTTGAGCATTTTCTAAATAACTAATTAAAGTTTTTTGATATTCACTATATAAAATCTTTTTAGCTATTTCTAAATCACTTTCTTGTAGGGAATAAAATTCAGGGATAATATCTTCTACTTTTTTATTAGGAAACTGGCCACATATATTTTCAACATAATTTTTTAGATCAGATAAAGAGTTTAATTCTGTTATCATTAATAAATCTATTTGTTGCTCGCTTAAATAAATACCATTTTTTTCAGTATGCAAATCTAATGTTGCTAATTCTCCTAGCTCTTCTTCTTGATATTCTTTCATCATCTCGGTAAGTTTTTGTTGTAATTCTATATAGTCCGTGATTACTTGTCTTGCTAACTTTTCTATTTTAGGTATTATTTCTGTTTCTAAATCTTCGTTTGAATTTTTAAACATATCAAAAGCTCGAGATTTTTTATCACTATCAATTAGTTCTACTCCATACTTAGTATTAATTTCACGAGCAATATTATTTATATATTCTTCAATACGTTTATTTTTTTCTTCTAATGTCATAATAGCACCACCATATATTAAGTAATTATATCATAACTTTTTATTATTTGCATTAAAAAAAGGAAGTATTATTTAGGTTCTTAAACATTAAGGAGTGATGAATTAATTTTCATCTCTTTTTTTGGTT
>CANPWS010000130.1 GCA_947584955.1 uncultured Bacilli bacterium
GTTTATTTTTACTAAATACCCCCCCCCCGAACAAATTTTTGCTTCATTTATACCATTTCCTTTGCAATTTTAATTTTAGCATTTTTATAGGATTTTTACAAGCTTATATTTTATAAAATAAAAAAGAAGAATTTAATCTTCTTAACAGCATCTTCTTTCATAGACATTTTGAACTTCATTTTCTTCACAACATGAATATGTTGGAGTATATGTATGTCTATAAATATGATGATTTATTATTCTAGTATTGCATGGTTCAATATGGGCTTGTCCATTTTTGTTAGACTTTTAATGAATTATTTATTTCATCAAATAAAGCAGAACATTTTTGATAATCAGAATTTTTCAAATCTTTTATAATTTTGGCAACAAGTTCTTCACCATTATCTAACTTAGATATGGCTTTTATATACTTTGCTGATTTATGATAAATATCTCTGTTTTTTCCTTCTTTAAGAGTATTATAAAATTCATTAATAAAATAGTTATATAATTCATCATTATATTTATCTTTTAATATTTCTATTTTATCTAATAATAAATATTTATAATTACTATTAATTAATATGTTCCATAATTTTTCTTTTTTATTATAAAATTTATAAAGTTTTAAAAGTAATAATGTATCTTTGGTTTTACTTTCAATAATACTAATAATTTTATCTTCAGATAAATAATATCCTAAAAGATCTAAATATTCAGTTTTACTTAAGCATAAATAACTATATAAATAATGATTTATATTTATATCTTTATTTTCATAATTAGTAATACTAGCAAATCTATGTAATATATCAGGAATATACATTTTATTCTTAAAATAATTGTTATTTATTAAATTCATAAACTCTGAATACAATTCTAAAACGTTATTACTATTTTCAATAATATAATCAATGTACTCCAAATACTTGGCATTTTTTAGTAAAGAATTAGCAACTTCTCTAGTTGTAAAATCATTAAGTAAATATATTGTTATTAAAATATTAGATTTGGGGATTGAATTTTTAATACTATAATGCTTTAAACTATTTAAATAATTTTCTAAAATTTGACAAAAATTAGAAATTTCTTTATTATTCTTATTTTTCTTATAAAACTTGGCTATCCAAGTATAATCAGAATAAACAGATAATTTTTCATTTAATAATATTTTATCTATTTGGGATTGGAATAATTTATTTTTATAAAGTTCTTCTATTTTTCTTTTTTCTTTAATGTTTAAAATTTCTTGATCAAAATTTTTATAATTATAATCATAATAACCAGTTAAATCTTGAACCTTGTGATATAATTTATCTAAAAATAAATTTTCAGTACTATTATCTTGTAAATACCTTTTATAATCTTTTTCTAAATATAGTTTATATGTTCTTTTTTCATTATTTCTAAGTTCAGTTAATAATATTTCTCTTAATTTAGGGATACTTAGATCATTTACATATTTTTCTAATACTATATCAAAAAATAATGGTTTTTCAAATTCTTGTTGTTCTTTATAGTTATAATAATCATAATCATAGTAATCTTCATCATAATAATTATTATAGTCATTGTATTCATCTTCTTCATAATCACTATTTAACCAAGATTCATAGTCTTCAACTTCATCAGGGAATAATGCAAAATATAATGCAGTCATATGTTTACAAGTAATATTTCCATTAGCATGAGGACAATCACAATATGATTTTCTAGGGTGTTCTATATCTATCTTTACATAGTAAGGTTTTGTTAAGCTTCCTTCAACATATCCTTCAAATTCATGATCATTTAATTGATTTATACTACTCACTTTATCTTGCTTATAATAATCGTATCCTCTTCTAACAGAAGAGCTACTTGCACTGGTAAGAATACTCAATTCATAACACCTCAGGTTTATATTATACACTATTATCGTTAAAAGTTAAATAAATCGTTATTGTTTTATCTTCAAATATTTCTATTCTATCAATTAGATTAATTATAAGTTCTCTATTTGGTTTTTTCATAGCTAAAAAATTATTAATATATTCAGCTATAATTTTATTTGGAACTTTTTCATTTATTGTTTTATTAATATCATCTTTTAATTCATTATATTTCTTTTGTTTTAGCGAAAGTTCATTTTCTAGTTTTAATTTAATTCTCTCAAATTGTTCTTCTGTAATTTTTTTATTTAGTTTATCAATATAAATATCATCTAAATTATTATTAATTTGTTTAATATTATTATAAAGGTTCTCTAATTCTTTTTTAGCATTAACGTTATTTATTTTATCTAAATTAGATAAAATATTATTTTTAATTTTATCTTTGTTAATATAATTTAAACAAATTTTAGTAAGGGAATTAATAATTATTTTCTCTAACTTATCATAATTATTAGAATGAGTTGTACATAACTTTTGGCTCATATAAGTACGATAGTAGTTACAAATAGTATAACATCTATTATCTTTTTTTCTTCTTGATGTAATTGATAGGCGATGAATACATTCACCACAATATAAAAGTCCATCTAGCAAATGATTTTCTTTTTTTTCTGTTCTACCAACATTTTTAGGTATTCTTGCTTGGACTTCAGAAAATAATTCTTTAGTAATTATAGCTTCATGAGTATTTTCAACTATTATATAATCACTTGTATTATTCTTAACAATCTTTTTAACTTTATAATTTACTTTGCTTCTTTTGTTTTGAACTAAATCACCTGTATACATTCTATTAGTTAAAATATCTCTAATTGTTTTAGAATGCCAAATGCCATACTTTAAATTATAATTACTTTTCCATTGGAAACTATAATACTGAGCAGGAGTCTTTACTTTTTCATTAGTTAACTTTTTAGCTATTTTATAAAATGATAAACCACTTAAACACATATTGTATATTCTTTTTACAATATCTGCTTGTTCAATATTCACTACTAAGTGATTTTTATCATTTTTATCTTGATTATATCCAAATGGAGCTCTACCTCCTACCCATTTGCCTTCTTTCATTTTGGCTTGTAAACTAGATTTTATTTTTTTAGAAATATCTTTAGCGTACATATCATTCATTATGGCTTTAAATGGGGCAATATCATTATTTGAATTATCTAAAAAAGTATCTATATTATCCGTAATGG
>CANPWS010000131.1 GCA_947584955.1 uncultured Bacilli bacterium
AAACATACTACAGAATAATATTTTTCATCTTTGGTTGTGTATTTGGTAGTTTCTTTCATGTAGTAGCAACAAGACTATCAAATGGAGAATCTATTTTAGGTCCTAGTTCTCATTGCCATATTTGTAATAAAAAATTGAAATGGTATGAAATGATTCCAATAATTTCTTTTGTAGTGCAAGGTGGAAAAAGCAGATGTTGCAAAAAAAGATTACCAATTAGTTATTTGATAATTGAAGTTGCAACTGGTAGTTTATTTACTGTATGCTATCGTGTTTTTAAATTGACCCCAACATTAATTATAAATTTAATATTTATATCAGCATTAATTATTATTATAATATCTGATATAGAGTATATGATTATCTTAGATGAAGTACTTACTTTTTCTTCAATACTTATAATTATTTTAGATATATTCTTATTTGGATTTAAAAGTGCAACAATACATGTTGGACATGCAATTATTTCTTTTTTGATAATGTATTTAATAAAAATTATTGGAGACAAAATGTTTAAAAAGGAATCTTTAGGTGGGGGAGATATAAAACTTATGTTTCTTTTTGGTTTAGTACTTGGTTTTCAAATGTCGATAGTTACTATCTTCTTTGCAACATTTATAGCTTTTCCAATAGCAATATATGTTTTAATAAAAAGAGAAGATAATATGATTCCGTTTGGTCCATTTCTTAGTGTTGCAGCAATTATATTGCTTATTTCAAAAATAAATATTAATGATATAATTAATTTTATAGTTAAGTAAAAGGAGAGCGTTAAAAATATGAAAAAGGTAAATTTAAATAATCCTAAAACAAAAGTAATTTTGATTGTTTTAACAATGGCAGTTATTTTAGTAGGAGCAGGAGGAACTTATGCACTTTTAACTTGGACAAGTTCTGAAAATACTGAAATTACCGTAAAAATTGGTGATCTTGCGGGAGTAACTTTTATAAAAGGACAAGATATAAATGTATCTAATTTAGGACCTGTATTTGATTATGAAAAAGATGGTGAATCAACAGAATTTATTTTTAAAAACTATACTGAAAATCCAATTACAATATCTGCAAAACTACATGTTACAACAATAAGTGATAATTTAAAAAGATCTGATTTTAAATATGCATTACTTTCTAGTACAGATGGAGTTAGTTATTCTGTAGCATTTGAAAAAAGTTTTGAAGGTGTTTCAAACGGGGCAGAATTAGATCTTGTAAGTGGTTATACTTTGTATGATGAAATGCATTATAAATTAATTATTTACATAGATGGTAATAGTGAAAATCCAATTTCAATGCAAAATGGTTCTTTAGTTGGAACAATTACAGTAAATGCTGTTTAAATAATAAAAAAAATTCAAAACAAAATAATTTGAATTTTTTTTTATAAAATTATTACTCCATATAAGTATCATTATTAACTATTATTTTTATATAATCAATCTTTTTTAACTCTTCTAAAAAATCATCACTTACATTTAAATTATAAATAACATAATCTTTAAAATCTTTATTTAAAATAGTTAAATCTTTTAAAATATAATCAATATTCTTAATATTATTATAATTAAAAATAATATCAATATTTTTCCCTTTAATAAGTTCTATTATTTGTGTTTTAGCTAAAGCACAAATAATAGAATTAGAATAGGCTCTAACAAGTCCAGAAGCACCAAGTTTAATTCCACCATAATATCTTGTTACAATAGCTAAAACATTATTTAAATTATTTTTTTCAAGTACATTTAATATAGGTATACCTGCTGTTTTTGATGGTTCTTTGTCATCATCAGCTTTTTTCTTATCATTAAATATATATGCATAACAATGATGTGTAGCATCTTTGTAAATAGTCTTTATGTGATTTAAATAATAAATAATATCATTTTCTTCATTTATTCTATATAAATTAGTAATAAACTTAGAATTTTTAATTATTAATTCATTTTGAATATTATTTTTTATAGATTTCATATTTTCACCACTTCAATTATACTATATTTTTATTCTAATTTATAGTATAATTAGGAAAAGGAAAGTGATACTTGATGGTTAATTATAAATTTAATGATAATACACTAATGCATGGAATAGGATTTAATCCTATGATATTTGAAGGAATACTAAAATATGGTATAGTTAGTGAAAATTATGCTAAAAAAAATAATATTACTTATTCAAGAAAATATAATTTTAGCTTAGATGAAGAAATGTTAAAAAAAATTAA
Source organism: uncultured Bacilli bacterium (assembly GCA_947584955.1). The sequence continues at coordinate 2,225 of CANPWS010000131.1, forward strand.
TAATGATAATAAAATTAATAAAATTTTAGAAGAAGAAAATAAAAATAACATTTATTTAGTAAGATATCTTTATGTAAGTGATGATCCATTATCGGCATATAATATGTATATAAAAAATGGTATAAGTTTTATTATCGAAGATGTACCATTTATTTACGATAAAAATATTGCCTTTATAAAAAGAAGTGATGAAGTAATAGTAAAAGATCATATCATTACTTCTAAAATCAATGCAATAATGATACCAGATTCTTATAAAAACAAATTATTATATGAAGTAGACATGTTACCAAAAAATATATTAAATTATCAATTAATAAAAAATATAGTAATTAATTTAATAAATTATTTAAAAAGTTATAATTATGAAATAAATATTGATGAAATTAGTTATCTATTAAAAGATTTAAAAGATGCAGCTTTAAGTATAAATTCACTTTCAAAAAATACTTCTTCGTATGAAGAAGCATTAAATGATTATAAAGATATAATTAATGATATTAATAATTTTCTTTCTGAAAGTACATTTAAAACATTTTCTAATTTACTTTCAAAAGAAGTTACAGTTTATGATATGGTTAATTATTTAAATAAAAAATATGATAATAAGGATATTTTAATATTAAAAAGTAAAGGAAAGATAAAATGATTGAAGAAAAATTGTCTAAAGTACCACATGTACCAGGATGTTATCTTATGAAAAATAAAGATAATGTAATTATTTATGTAGGAAAAAGTAAAAATTTAAAAAATAGACTTAGTTCATATTTTAAACAATCTCATACTGGTAAAACTAAAATGTTAGTTAGAGATATTTATACCTTTGATTATATAGTTACTTCTTCAGAATTAGAATCCTTATTGTTAGAAATAAATTTAATAAAAA
>CANPWS010000132.1 GCA_947584955.1 uncultured Bacilli bacterium
TAATAAATCTCCAGTTTCATCTAATATTTTAACTGAAAAACTTTCTTTATAATAACGATATAAAGTAGGTATTATAGAATCAACTCCAACGACTCTAGAACGATTTCTATCTTCGGTATCTTCTATCATTTTACCTAATGAAAAAGAATCATAATACGAACCATCTAATTTATAAACTATTGTTTCAGTAGTAGAATTTAGCTGATTTACTAACACTAGAGCAACTGAAAAAGCTATTACAAACGCAAGCATCGCAAAAACTAGATATAACGCATGACTAAGATTTTCCATAATACCCCCTTATATAATTTTTATTAGTATTGAATGAAAATATAATCAATTAAACCTGTATCTGGGCTAATAGTCATTGAAATCTTGTAATAATGTCTACTAGCAATTTTTGTTCTTAATGTACCAAATTTTTCATTTCCTGGATCACCTGTATCTGATATAATACAACCACTAGGATCTATAGTGATACCAACTTCTTTTGCTCTATTTTTCATTACATCAGTAACAGTGTTGTTTACACCAAAAGCATCTTGACTAAATGTAGATCTAGAATCATAATAAACAATATCTGGTAATCTATCATCAGCTTCTTTGTTTTGAGAAATATTGCTAACAAGTTTATCAATTAAACTAATTACCATTGTTCCCATTTTACTTCCTTCATAATCTTTTAAAGGTTCATTAAATTGTTGTTTTTCAACATCACTTAAAGCATTATCACTAGTAGCGCTCTTAGCCATATTAAATACATATATACCTAGAGCTATAATTAAAATTGATAGTAATATAGCACCAGCTATAATTAAAGCTTTTGAAGCATTTTCCATAATTTTTTCCTCCTTAGTTTTTTGAATTTTAATTTTTTTATGTTGAAAATCTATAAATTAATATAGAAATTTTAAAGACTATTTTATAACATTACTTCTTTGAATTTCATAAATTATCTTAGAAATTCTACCATTTTTATGATATTCTACTTTCGTAGATTTAAATAACGCATTTCCAAAATTTTTAGTAAAATCTTTTAATCCAACTTTTTCAAAAGCTTCCATTGGATAAATATTTGAATTTTCTTCAGGTCTTACCATAATTTCAATTGAATTTTTATTATCATTTTCATAAACACCTTTAGAATTTCTTTTTATTTCATATTTATTATTATTTTCTAAAGCTTTATTTATAATAGTAGTTAAATCAACACCATTTATATCTGTATCTATAAAATCTTCGAATTGAGAGTTAAATTTTTTTGTATCTTTTATTTCTCCGAATATTTTTATTATACCAGACGAAAAACATTGAAATAACAACAATAACAATAAGAAAAATACATATTATTACTTTTTTCATCAATTAATCCTTTTTTATTATAATATATATGTTTTTTTTTTCAATATTATTTTTATAAAATTTTAAATTTTTTTATAAATTTACAAATATTAAAAATCATAATCATTTATTAATGTAAATTTTACAGAATCTATTAAACCTGTTCTATCATTTGTATGAATTTCTCCAAAAAAGTAGTATTTATGGACTGTATATGATTTTAATTCATCTTGAATTATTTTTGTATCTCTAAGTTCTTCTAACATATCATAAGTTTTTATTGCATTATTATCTTCAAATGTTAAAGTATTAGCTCTAGTTTCTTTATCCATTCCATCAATTACATCTTTTCCACCAACAATTCTATTAAAACCATAAATATGTTTAGCTTTAACATTTCTACTAGGCTCAATAATTAAATATCTAAATTGATTAGGAGCAGCTCCAGAAGGTTTATTAAAATTTAAATCTTTATATTCCTGTTCCCCTAAATCTACTATAATTTCGACAGAGTTTTGAATTTCTACTTCATTATATAAATAATTATTACTATTTCTACAATTTGTATCAATTGCATCATTTATAGCTGAAACAACATCTGAAACAGTATTTAAATCTTGTGAAGCAACTATCAATGATTTTCTATAATAATCATCATTAGTGATATTTCTATTAGGATTAGAATAAGTTCCAAAAAGTTCTTTATATTTAAATGTTTTTGATTGAGTATCACCAGTAAGATTTTGTCTAACATATGTTATTGTAAAAATATCATCTAAATTATGAGAACCTGTATCATAGTCTAAAAATTTAGCATTTATTTCAGCTATTTCTCTTTGAGATAATCTTTTTTCAGTCTCTTTTGCTGTTGAATTATAGCTTTTAAATGTATATACCATAAGAGATAATAGCATTATTCCAATTAATACACTAGCAGCAAATATCAAAGCTTTTGAAGCATTCTCCATTTATAGATTCCTTTCTTTATTTTATTTTTAATGCTCTATTTCTTCAAAACTTATTTTTTCTATATACCCAGTATTATTATTATATTTAGTTCCAATACATTTAAATCTTCTTGACTTAAAATCACTAGCAGCGGTAGTCCATTCACAATATGACCAGTCATCACTAGTTCTAACTGTAGGAGCTGGACTATTTTCAATTTTTTGAGCTTTTAAGCTAACAGTAGTAATTAATGCAGCAAGATATGATGTTTGTTTTTTTCCATTAGGAGTAGTATTTTGATAGTCACTAGAAGTATCATCACTTGTAAGCAAACCATATTTACCCGCTTCTACTTTAGTTTCAATTTGACCAGCACCTAGCCCACTTCCTAAACCATCTGTTAATATTTTAAATAAAGTTTGACTTTTATATGAAGAAGGCCACATTATATCTGTATATTGTTTTTTTTCTTGAACAACCTTTCCTTGTTCAAAATAGTAATAATCAACTAAAGGTATATTAAAATGATTAGTTCCAGTTCCTAAAAAAACTTTATCATTATAATTAGTAACTACGTCACTTCCAGCCGTAGGGCTAAGTAAACATCTTTGAAATTTTCCTTTATTATCTTTATAATATGCTTTTAAATTATCATAAAGTGAACTTTTTAATTCAACTTCAACATCAATAAAATATTCTTCTCTATCAGCTGTACCTAAACTTTCAGTTTCAGTTCCATAATAATTGTTATATACATATTTTTGATTATTATTTTGAGCTTTATTTAAACAACTCAATACGTCTGTTCC
>CANPWS010000133.1 GCA_947584955.1 uncultured Bacilli bacterium
TTCATTGCAAAATGTTAGTATTCCTCATTTAAGTAATGATAAAAATAATCCGTATAAACTAAAAGATAGTGATATTGATGTTAATTATGTTAAAGAAGCTTTCTATGTTACTACGAATACTGAAGCTTATGAAAATATAGAAGATGTTTTCAATACAGTTGTAAATGAAATAATAAAAAAGCCATTTAAGCCAGTAAATGGTTATAGTAGTACAAGTATTGATTATTTAACTTATACAGATAATTTAGGCGATTATATGGAAATAAAAAATAATGACATTAATATAAATGGTGAAAAAAGTGATATGTCTATGTTATTATTTGGAGATATATATAATATTAATCAATATGGTATCTATGATCCTGGTTTCATTGCTACAAAAGATAATTTTCAAGTTGGTTTTTATGATACAAAAGGAAATTTTATAGGTAAAGAAAATGATAAGCAAGATAATACATATTATATTGATTATCAAAGATTAACGGAAATGCTACCTAATGAAAAAGAATTGGATAAGAATAAAACTTATAAAGTTTATAATTTTACTACTAAAAATAAAAATACATATAAATGGAATACTGCTTATGGTGAAGCTTTAGCTAATAATCAAAAAGGATTAGAAAAATTATATCAAGATAAAGTAGCAGGTGTTTATAAATTAAGTGATATAGTTATATATACTGAACAAGAAAAGAAAGAAATACCTAATGAAATTTTATATGTTAAAATACCTGCAAGTATATTACCATTACAAGTGGTAAAAATAACTTTAAGCTCGGGTGGTAAATTAATTTATAAAGATAATTTAAATAATAAAAAAGAATCTACTCCAATAAGATTGTTTTATAATGTCGGAGTTCAAAATAGTATTTTATCCTCTGATAAAACAAAAATTGATCAAAATAAATTAAGTAAAAAATATATAAAAAATTATTCTTTTGATGGCAATATTAGTTTTATATCTAATAAATATAATAATATAAATATTGCTAATAATACGAGAGGAGATACAACATTATATTTTACTCCTAACTATATTAATAAATTTTATTATTATCAACAACCACTAATGATATATGAAGCTAATAATAATGATACATTAGATTTAAAATTAAATAATGATAAAGAATATCGCCAATTTTTATCATCACATAAATCTATTAAAAATAATAATACATTTAATAAAAATAAATTTTATTATGTTATTATTACATACTATTCACCAAATTTAAAAAAGCCTATATCAAATAAAGGGTATGAAAGTTTAATATATTATGTAGCGTATTTAAAAAAGGGAGAAGATTTAATTAATGACAAATTATGTTGGTATAATCCTTTTACTTTAGATATCTATAATTTTAATGATAATATATCTCGAAGTAATGATTTATTACTAGCTATAAAACCAGGAACTTTTCATGAAGAAGAAATTAAAAAAGATATATATTTGAAGAAAGAAAATATAACTAATACTGCTAATACTTATACAATGACTATTTTAAATAAAAATTTAGTAGTAAATTATTTAGGTAATAATGGTATTTTAATGATAAATGAAAAAATAGAAAATCCAAAAACGGGTATATTTACTGTTTTAATTCCTTTTACAATGCTTTTATTAGGGGGTCTAGAACTAAAAAAATTAAATAAAAAAAATATCTTACATAAAATTCACTAAAACTAGAGAAATCTAGTTTTTTTGTTGACAAATTTTTTTAAATATTTATAATAATTAAACACAAAGGGATGATATTATGCCTAATAAAAATTATTTAATTGGTGATGTTTTTAATAACTTATATCGTTATGGTTCATCTTCTTTACAAATAGTAAATAAAGATATTACTGATAAAGATTGGTTTATTCATTTTAAGGTAAATGAAGATAATAATATAGATATTTATCGTGAAAGTATTCTTTATACAGATGATAGTAAAGAAGAAATAGAAGATAAATTTTATTGGAATGTTGATATATCAGAACTATCTTATTATATATCTTATTTATTAAGTGCATCTTTAACTGGTGGTTTAAAAGAAGTATCTGATAATTCTTTAGAAGATTCTAAAGAATTAAATGAAGTAGTAGAAAAAATGTATTTACTTACTATGCCTAAACTTGCTATTAGTAATAAAGAAATAACAGAAATATTTACTAATGATGATTTAACTATGTTAGATATATTTAATGGTAAGGAAAATAATAATATATCTTTACCAGAATATGATTTTCCAGAAGATTTAATAAATAATATTAATGTAATATTAGATAATTTAGAAAATAGAATAGATTATACTAGAGAATTATATGCTAAACTTCTATCTGGCAATTTAGGTAGTCTTAATATTAACACTGAAAATTGGTTAAATTTAAGAAGTGATGAAAGTATACCAGTAGTTTATAATATTAGAACTAGATAATTAAAAACATAAATACAAAAAAACGATATTTATGTTTTTTTATGTGAATAATTTTACAATTAGTTGTAAAATTATATTTAAATATCTTGAATAGGTAATTTTTTATAATGTATAATAAAAATATACAATAATGCGATATTAAATTTACAAACCCGATGTAAAATAACCGAAATCAATTGAATTTCGGGGGGGGTATTATAAAATAATCTTAGATTAATAAAAGGAGAATTGAAATGCCAGAAGATAATAAAAAAGAGAAAAGAAAACAAATAAGATTGATAGTAATAGGAATAATAGCATTATTACTCTTAACTTTAGGAGCAACATATGCGTACTTTCAAATAAGTACAACAGGAGATAATACAAAGTCAACAGTAACAGGAAAGACAGCAAAAGCAGGATTAGTAACATTAAAACAAGGAATAAGTAATCTACATATAAATTTAAAAGCAAATGATATGTCTTTAGAAAATGCAACAAAAGAATACTATGGAACAGATGTAACAGATAAATCATATGAAGAAAATGAAAGTGCTGGAACAAAGACAATAGCAGAGTTACAAGTAACAGAAGGAGAAGAAACAACAATATATAGTTGTACAGCCAAAGTAACAATATCGAAGGTAACAGATCCTGAAGGAGAAGCAGATACAATGGTAGA
>CANPWS010000134.1 GCA_947584955.1 uncultured Bacilli bacterium
TATATTGTATGAGGAGGATAAATAAAATGGAAAATGTTTTAGAAGTTAAAAACTTATCTAAAAAATATGATAACTTTGAATTAAAAAATGTAACATTTAATTTACCAAAAGGTATGATTATGGGGTTTATTGGTGAAAATGGTGCGGGTAAAACTACAACAATAAAAGCCATATTAGACATTATTAAATCATATAGCGGAGAAGTTAAAATTTTTGGATTAGATAATCGTAAAAATAATAAAAAATTAAAAGAAGAAATTGGCGTTGTATTAGATGATATGTTTTTTCCAGAAATTCTTACACCAAACGATATAAATAATACTATGAAAGGTATTTATAAAAATTGGGATTCAAAAATGTTTTATGATTATTTAAAAAATTTTTCATTACTACCTAACAAACAAATTAAAACATTTTCAAAAGGAATGAGAAAAAAATTAGAAATAGTAACAGCATTATCTCATCACCCTAAACTTTTAATATTAGATGAACCAACATCTGGACTTGATCCTATAGCTCGTGATGAAGTTATTCATATTTTTCAAAGTATATTAGAAAAAGATGATTGTTCTATTTTACTTTCTAGTCATATTACTGCAGATTTAGAACATATTGCTGATTATATAACTTTTATAAATAATGGACAAATCATTTTATCTAAAACAACCGATGAACTATTAGATAAATATGGGATAGTAAAGTGTACTTCCAAAGAATTTAATAATATAAATAAAAAAGATTATATAAAATATATAAAAACAAAATACGAATATGAAGTATTAGTTGAAAATAAAAAAGATTTTAAATTAAAATATGATATTGCTGTAGTAGATAAAATAACTTTGGATGATCTTATGGTTTTGATGATTAAGGGGGAAGAATAATGTTAGGATTTATAAAAAAAGATTTTGCTATGATTAAAAGTAATTTTAAATTAATAGGAATATTAATTGTTGTGTATACTGTAATGGGACTATTTGAAGAAATAGATATATCATTTATTTTACCATTTATAAGTGTAATGATAATGATTTCAACATTTAGTTATGATAATTATAACAAATGGGATGCTTATTCTATTTCTTTACCTGATGGAAGAAAAAATAGTGTTAAGTCAAAATATGTAGCAACTATTTTAATGATTCTTATAATTTCTATTATTACAATTATTTTATCTTTCATTATTTCTTATATTAATACTAAAACTATTAACTATGAAGAAATATTAATATCGATGCTTGGTACAATATTTGGAACATTATTAGTATTAACTTTTATGTATCCAGTTATTTATAAATTTGGTGTGGAAAAAGCAAGAATTGGTATATTTGTAACTATATTTGGTTTAGCAATTATAGGAGGGCTTCTTTCTAAGTATATAGATATATCATTTATTACCAAATTATTATCATTTTTAGAAGATTATTTAATAATAATTTTAATAGCAGTAACTATTATTATGGTTTATATATCCTATAAAATATCAGAAAAAATATTTAGTAAAAAAGAATTTTAGAAAGAAAAAGATATAAAAAGAAATGATATAAAAATATATAAAGCAAATATAGATAGTATATCGTTAAAATAATTATAAAAACAAGATTTTTGCAATAGAAGAAAATATAGTAATTTTAGATGGCAACCATAGTAGGTTAGCTTATTTGTTTTTTCTCTAGTTGTAGTTATTTCTTTAAAAATAGAAATTTAAGAATATATAAACTAAATAAAAATAATAAACAATAGATAAAAAATTAATTTCAATATACAAATAAAATTAGTTATAATTTAGTAGATTATCAAGCAAATTTGATAATCTTTTTTAACACTTGATAACTTAATAGTCCTATAATTAATATACTTAAAATTGATTTTCTAATGTTACAAAACTGTAAGATTAGAAAAAGTTTATTCATGGTATAATAATAAAGAAAGAAATGTGGTGAAATTATGAGTAAAATAATGATAGTCGAAGATGAAGAATTAATATCTAAAGAACTTGCTAAACTTTTAGAAAATAATAATTATGACGCTATTATTTTAAAAGATTTTACAAATGCTTTAAATGAAATATTAGAATCTTCTCCAGATTTAATTTTACTTGATATAAATATACCTTTTATAAATGGTAAAAGTTTATTACAAAGTTTAAGAAAAAAATCTAATATTCCTGTTATTATGGTTACAAGTATTAATTCAGAAATCGATGAAGCATTATCTATTTCTTATGGGGCAGATGACTATATTACTAAACCTTATAATCCAAATATTTTACTTTTAAGAATAGGGGCAGTACTAAAAAGAACAAAAACAAATTACAATACAAATGTAAATGAACTAATTTATAAAAAATTAAAATTTGATTTGCAAAAAGGAATAATAAAAAAAGATGATATTGAAATAGAATTAACCAAAAATGAAATGATTATTTTTTCTTATTTATTAAATCATCAAAATAAAATTGTAACTCGTGAAGAACTTATGACAGCTCTATGGGATAATTCAGAGTATGTAAACGAAAATGCTTTAACAGTTAATATAAGTAGACTACGAAATAAATTAAAAGAAATAGGTTATGTTGATGCAATAGATACAAGAAAAGGATTAGGATACATTTTATCATGAAATTTACTAAATATTTTAAAGATAATTTATATAAAATTTTTGCCTTTGGTATTTGTTATATAATTAATTTACTTATATTATTTGCATTTAAAGTAGATAAATCTGTTATTATATCTTCATCATTTTTGTATATTATTTGCTATTTACTTATTTTATTAATACCATATTTTAGAAAGAAAAAGTTTTATGATGATTTAATTTTTAATATCAAAGCTCTTGATAAAAGTTATTTGGTATTAGAAACTTTATTTAAACCAGAATTTTATGAAGGTGAACTATTATATCAAGCATTATATGAAATAAATAAATCGATGAATGAAAATGTAAGATTAATAGAAGATTCTTTGCAAGACTTTAAAGAATATATTGAGATGTGGATTCATGAA
>CANPWS010000135.1 GCA_947584955.1 uncultured Bacilli bacterium
CAATCAACTAAAAAGGAGCCATATTTATTAAATAATTCTAATATTTTTTTATTAGTAAATCCTAATTTTTTACATATACTTACAAAATACAAAATATCATCATCACAAACAATTTCTATATTTTTATTAGCAAGTATAGGAATACAGTCAGGATTATTTTGAATATATAAAGGATCAAGACGTCTTCTATAAAAAATTTTAGCAAGATCATCATCAGCATTATCTAAAAATAAGTCGGGATATTTCTTTTTAAAACTTAAAGGTAAAAATTCAAAATCTATTTCTTCTACTCTTTCAGTTAATAATAAATGTATATATTTATTAATTTCTTCTTCATAATCTTTTTGGTTAAAATTTTGAATAATATCTCCATGATAAGAAAATGATTTAACAACAATTTCTAGAGCATATCCATATTTAGATGCAGCATCGATAAAATTATCATGGCCAAGTAAGCTATATAAAACATAATATATTGGTTGTAAAAATAGATGTTTATCTTTAAATACTTCACTTAAAAATGGATAAGTATTTAAAATATCAATTAAAATATCTGTTTCAGAGTCAAAGCCCATTTCTAAAGCCATAATAATTCTTTCTTTTTTAGCACTAGCAATATTATGTTTAATTAATAACTCTTCAATTAAATCATAATTAAGAAATTCTTTTTCAAATACTTCACTTAATCTTTTTTTAGCTATATTATTTAAAAAAACATTCTCATATTTTCTTAAAAAACCTATAATAGTTTCGAGTTCTTTTTTTAGACTTTCTTGGTTATTTATTTCATTTTTAATAAAATAATTATATTCACTTAAGAATTTTAATAAATTATCCCCTTCTATTTCTAAATCTAAAATTTTTCCATTAATATTATTAAATTCTATTAAATTATCAAGGCCACATTTATCTATAAATAAAGCTAAATCTTTATCTTTTATAATATCATCAATTTTTATATATTTACTTGCTTCTTTCAATATATTTAAATTTACTTTTTTATGTTTATTAAAATATTTTATTATGGCTTTTGTAATAAATTCTTCAAATGTTAGAGAAAAGTCAACATTTTGGGGATTATACTCATCAATAATAACATCTAGTACTTCAGGATTTTCTTTAATAATTTTAAATATGCCAAAAGTTTTATTAATCCATGTAAGTAGGGGATTATTTCTAATACCAAGGCTTAAATCTTTGCATTTAAAAATATCTTGGTATTTTCTTATTTCTTTTATAGTTAAAATACCATCATAATAGTTATTTTTAGTGTTAGGTGTAAGTATTTCATTTTCTATAAATATATCAGGATAACTTGAAATAAATTCTAAGGGTAAATACTCTCTTTTAGGAAATATTGCTCCCCTTTTGATTTCAAATATAATACTTTTAAATAATTCTTTTAGAGATTGTTTATAAGTTAAATTTTTATCGAAAAAACCATTTTTTAAAAAATCAAAATTACTTATATTATCTTTTTTATAAGAAGTAATTTCTAAAACAAATAAGGGATATTCATTAAATAGTTTTAAAGCATTTTTAAATCCTAAGGCCTCAAGTAATTTACGAGATGGACTAAAGCGAGCCATTTCAAATGAATGAGCATTAATAATTTTAAGTAAATTAGGGTAGTTCTTTAAATGAATAAATTCTATTCTTCTATTTTTAAGTAATTCTAGTATTTCTAGGGGTAGATCTTCATTTATTTTAACCTTTTTTGTTCTATCTATTATTTCAATTAAAGATATGCTTTCACTATAATCATATAGCTCATATATATTTCTTGTTCTACAACTAGTTAAATTTATTTTGGGAAAATCAAATTCATTAAATAAAGAAAAATCTATATTCGCGTGGGTTTTAGATAAGTCAAGTTCAGTATTAGATAATAAAGATAAACCTTCCCATTCGGAAAAAGGAATGTTGCTTAAGTTAAAGATAAATAATTTATTAAGTATATTTTGATAATTTTTTTTAAATGTAATATAACTATGATTTTCGGGATTTTCAGAAATAAATTTATTTTCAAGTTCTAATAATTCTTTTTTAATCTTTCTAAATTCCTTTAAAGTAAGTTTTTCCATATATATCCTCCAAAGAGTTAACTTATAATAATGATACCAAAATTAAATTTAAAAGTCATTATAAATTTTATTATTTTTGAATATATTATTTTAAATTTTTTGGTTCATCAATTCTGCCTAGAAGATAATCCGCGCTTATATTATATTTTTTACATATAGTATATAAAACTATAGTTAAAATTAAATTTTTTCCACTTTCATATTTAGATATACTAGATTTATTTACGCCTATAACATTTGCTAAATCTGTTTGTGATAAATTTAAGTTTTTTCTTAATCCTTTTAATCTTTTACCAATTAATACTTTATCTAACTCATCTATATGTTTAAAATCAAAACTTTCTTTAGAAAGGCCTAATATGTAATCAATAGATACATCAAAATAATTTGCAATACTATTTAAATGTTTTAATGGTATATATGCATCTCCATTAACATAATTAGACAAAGTTTTTTTAGAAATATTTAAAACTTTAGCAATAGATGTTGCAGTGATATTATCGTATTTTTTCTCCTCTAAAAATCTTTTAAGATTGTTTGATATATCCATTTTTATCACCAATTTTATTATAAAATAAGTATGGAAAGCAAACAAAAAAGTCTGAAACATAGCAACTTTTTATTGACTTTTATTTTTTAAAATATTATAATTTTAGTATAAATTAGAAATTTCTAATATAGTTAGTTAGAAAGAAAAGGAAAGGTGTATGGAAAAGAATAAAAGAGTAATATTATTAGTTAGTATATTAATAGTTGGAGTAGGAGTATCTTTATCTTATTTTGTAAGTAAAACTATGTTTAATGGAAGTGGTTCTAGTGCAGAAGTTAGGACCGCGACAGTGGGAGGTTCTACTTTAGATGTAAAAGGGAATATTG
>CANPWS010000136.1 GCA_947584955.1 uncultured Bacilli bacterium
AATCATAAAAAAACTGATAACTAGAACCTAATTCTAAATATCAGTTTTTAATTTTGTCTACTTTTTCAGCAGTCTCAATAATTACTTCTTTTGTTTCTTTTTATAAGCTTTTTATATATTCTTTTATATCATGTAAATCACGAGTAATATTAGAAACATCTGATCCTCCACCTTGGGCAAAATTTTTATTTCCTCCACCATTTCCTTCGGATTTTAATGATAGTTCTTTTATTATAGCTCCGCAATTAACTTTTTCATCATTACTTTTGCAAATAAAGTTAGCACTTACTCCTTTTACATTAGCTAATAAAATAAAGTGGCTAAGTTCTGATAACTTATTACTAAGTGCATCTACTATTTGTTTTAAAACAGTAACTTCATAATCATTTGTTATTGCAACAATTGTCCTTATTCCATTTAAATCTATTGCATTATCTAAAAATACCGATAAATCACTTATAGATTTCTCACTTTTTTTATCTAAAAATTCTTTTTCTAATTCTTTTACTTTCTTTTTTAAGTAATTTAACATATTCTTTATATCAATTATATCTTGATAACTTCCTGTTTCATTTATTTTTATATCAAAATCAAACAATAAATTAATGTCATATTTTTTAGCTTCTGTTACTATTTTTTTAACTTTTTCTAATAATTTTGTTATTTCTTCTTTATATGGTTTTAATTCTTTATTAACCATTTTATGTATTCTTTTGTCTGTAGCACCCCAAATTCTATAAATATTTGATCCTTTATTTTCTACTCCTAAAATGGCTACTTTATTTATTTCTTTAGTATTTTTTACATGTGTTCCACCACATAATTCTTTTGAATCGCCAATTGTAACTACTCTAACACTTTTTCCATATTTATCTTCAAAAAGTGCCATTGCTCCAACTTTCATAGCATCTTCTATATCCATTATTTCTGTTTTAGTTTCTTTATTTTTACGAACTCTTTCATTTACTTTTCTTTCAACTTCTAGTATTAATTCATCGCTTAGTTTTCCTTGATAAGTAAAATCAAATCTAAATGTGTTATCATCTACTCTGCTTCCTGCTTGATGAACAGCACTTGATAACATTTCTTGTAATGTTTTTTGTAATAAGTGTACTGTACTATGATTTTTACAAATATCTTTTCTTTTTATTTTATCTACTTTAGTTTCTACAGTAACATTTTTCTTTATTACTCCTTTTTCTAATTCAACATATAATAAATGTTGTCCATTTGGCCCTTTCATAACATCTGTTACTTTAGCTTTCATATTTTCATTTGAAATAGTTCCTGTATCTGCAACTTGTCCTCCAGATTCTGCATAAAATGGATTTTTTTCAAGTACAATATAACCATTATCAGTTATTTTATCAACAAAAGCATCATTTTTGATTAATGTTATTACCTTTGTAGTATTTTTTAAAGTATTATATCCTACAAACTTACTTTCTTCTTTATAATTTATAAGTAATTCATTTTGAATATTCATACTTCCTTCGACTTGTCTACTATTTCTAGCTTTTTCTTTTTGTACTTGCATATATTTTTCAAATTCGCTAATATTTACAGAAAATCCATTTTCTAAAGCTATTTCTGTTGTAAGTTCTATTGGAAATCCATAAGTATCATATAATTTAAAGGCTTCTTCTCCGCTTATTTCTTTAGTATTTGATTTAAATAATTCCTCTAATCTTTTTTCTCCAGAAATTAATGTTTTTTGAAATAACATTTCTTCTTTTACTATAAGATCTTTTATTTCTTGAACGTTATTACTTAAATTTCTATATATACCTACATATTTATCTACTACAACATCTACTAATGATGATAAAAAGGCTTTATTTATTTCAAGTATTCTTCCCATTCTAACAGATCTTCTAAGTAATCTTCTAAGTACATATCCTCTTCCATAATTATCAAATGTTGCACCATCTGAAAGAGCAAATACTAGTGTTCTTATATGATCTGCTATTACTTTAAATTCCATTTGTCCTTTGTATTCTACTCCAGATATTTCTTCTATTTTATTTATAATTGGCATAAATAGATCTGTTTCATAGTTAGTTTCTACACCCTGAAGTATACAAGCCATTCTTTCTACTCCCATACCTGTATCTATATTTTTACTAGGTAATTCTTTATATTTATTTCTTGGTACTCCTTCTTTAGCATTAAACTGACTAAAAACAATATTCCAAATTTCTATATATCTATCATTTTCTTTTTCATACTCTAATAATTTTATTCCTTCTTTTTTCTTATCGTATTTTTCTCCACGGTCATAGAAAATTTCAGAATCTGGTCCACTTGGTCCTTCGCCTATTTCCCAAAAGTTATTTTTTAATTTTACAATATGTGACTCTTCTACTCCAACACTTATCCATTTATCATAAGCTTCTTTATCATCAGGATAAACTGTCATATATAATTTATCTTTATTTATATCAAAATATTCTTTGCTAGTTAATAATTCATAAGCCATTTCTATTGCTTCATCTTTAAAATAATCACCTATTGAAAAATTACCAAGCATTTGAAAAAATGTATGGTGTCTAGCAGTCTTACCAACACAATCTATATCTCCAGTTCTTATACACTTTTGACAGCTAGTTAATCTTCTATTTTCTGGAACACTTGTCCCATCAAAATATTTTTTTAAAAGTGTTACTCCTGCATTTACCCAAAGTATACTTGGATCATCTTTTGGTATTAATGAAGCACTCTCTATTTCTGTATGTCCATGATTTTTAAAGTAATCTAAATACATTTTTATTATTTCTTCACCAGTTAATTTTTTCATTTTACTCTTCTTCCTTCCTAATTATTTCTTCTAATCTTTTGTGATATTTTTCGATATCTTCGTTATTAAATACATAATAATCTGCTACTGCAATTGGCTGAGCTTTTTCTAAATTATCTATCTCTGCATTATCTCTTTCTTCGGCCTG
>CANPWS010000137.1 GCA_947584955.1 uncultured Bacilli bacterium
TCTCTTGATAATAATATTTTAATAGGAAAAGCTTTATCTTCATCTTTTATTTCTTTAATTGCTTTTAATCTGTTTTCATCATTTGTTAAAAATTTTAAAGCAAACTTTACTTTTTGTTCGTCATTTGTTAGCTCTCCTATTGCTCTTACTATACTCTCTTCTGTCTTTAATGTTCTAATAATTCTTATTGGTGTAAAAACATATTTTAATATTGCTATTTTATCCTCATCATTATCAAAAGTTAATGCAATTTCGTCTATCTCTTTTAAACTAAGATGATTTAATTGATTATTTTCTAATAATTCTATTATATAACTAGGTTTAAAATCTCCATCTTTTAAACCTTTTAAAATATCTTCAATTTCTAATTTATCCATTACACTCTTCCTCTAAATATTTTTTTAATATTTCATTTGCAAATTTATTAATAATAATATAATTGCAATCTATATTCTCTTTATTAATATATTTACTAAATATATTTGCATCTGTTTTTTCTAGTATAATAATTTTATTAAATTTTAACATAGATAATATATAAGAAATTTCATCATACAGTACAAATGCATTTTCATCAAAAATTTTCTTATCTTTTCCTAACTTAACAACTTTTATATTACTTTGCATAGTATTTGCTATAGTCTTTTTTTCTAATTCTTTTTTTCTTTCTTCTTCTGACATATTGAAGTAGTTTTTATTGATAAAATTTTCAATTAAACCTTTTATATCTTTATACTGATACTTTTCTTTTCCTTCAATAACAATTAAATTTTCCATAACTTTTAATCTCCTAATAATTTCAACTAAATTTTTTATAACATATTTTAAAAGTTCTATTGAAACTGTTCTTTCATAGTCTTTATTAGTTGTTCTAGGTGTAGCATATTTAGTAGAATAATTTGCTAAATAATATTTATCTTATATGGATAAATATTTCTTTCCTTAATATTGTAACATAATAATTACAAAAAAATCAATTCTTTGGTAAAATATTCGAATATTATTTTCAAAAAGTTTCTAAACTCTTAAAATCATAATATTTGTTTCTATTATAAAATTTTTATGCGAAAAGTAGTGAAAATAAATATGGAATACCTAATTTTGGCATTCCATTTAAGTATTAATACTTCTCACTTTATTGATTCATTAGTAATTATTTATTATGATTTATCAAAATATATCTATACTGAAATATTTTTTTAATATTATCTTGTTCATTTGCTAAAAGTACTTCCCAATTTCCTGTATATGATTTGTCAAGTGTAAATTCTATTCCTTTTTCTTTTCCCGTTGGTTTACAATAATAAGATACTTTTTCTGGCTTTTTTGGAATATTATATTCTCTATTATTTTTATCATTAGTTTCTATTCTAAACATCTTATATATATTATATCCGTTAATAGATTCATTTTTGTTTAATTCATATTTATAATATTTTTGACTATTTGCAATAATAAAGTTATAAACATTTGTAAAATTTTTAACTTTTTTTACTGTTTCCATAAATTTTATATCTTTTATATAATCATATAAGTTTTCGGGAGTTCTAGCATTTTCTCCTTTTGAGAATTTTAATTCTATAGCATATTTTTCATTTTCATTTTTAGCATTTACTATTACTATATCAATCTCCTTTTTTACAAATTGGTGTTTTTTTGCTTCCTCTTTAGTATCATATATATTCTTTTCATAAAAAATCTTATACTGACCTTGTAATTTTTTCTCTAAATACTTACCCAATTCATGTTGCAGACTAATTTCATTATAAATATTGCATTCATAATTATTAGAACTCTTTTCACCTGCTGAAATTAATTTATATTCTATACCTCTATTTAACTCACTAACAAAGTTTCTTAATAAAGTTTCTATCTTATCCATTGCAAAATAAAATTCCTCCTAGATCTATTAATATGATTTTTTATTTACTAAGCCTAACATATAATGTTTTTACACTTATATTATAATTTTAAAAAAATATTTATCTTAAACCACAATCATAATTTTTATCTTCAATAATATCTTGAATATCTTCTCCATTATTCCTAGCAAATAAGAATTTACAATATAATGGTCCACTTCCTTTTTCTGTTATATCATATTTTAACTCATCTTGAATACTGATTGTTCTTTCAGGTACCTTTAATTGATACTTTTCGTTACATATTTGCGCATTAAAAGTATATTTTCTACAAGTATTTTTAATACTTTCAATATCTGAATCACCACTGCAAATTAAAAAGTAAAATTCAGGCTCTATATTTTCAAAAACGCTTTCATCAAAATTATTTGAATCTACTTGAATAGGAAAATTTTTATCTATACAAGCTTTATTTTTTATTATATCTGTAATTTCTTTTACTAAATAATCTTCTCTTCCATTTCTTTTATCTGATTTATTAAATAAGCCATTTTGTAAAAAATTGTTCCAATCTTTTGCGTGTTTTCTTAAGCCACTATCACCACCTGAAGAATCACGTCCAACTTTCAACTCTATCAAAGCAACTCTATAATTTTTAACATTTACAGCTAAAATATCAAATCTTCCATATCTAATTCCATCATCTTTGTTTTCTCTTTGTTTTACATATTCCATATCTATGCAAATCCAATCACTTTTTCCATTATAACAATTTTTATTATTTCGATAAATAAGTTTACATTGAGTATCTTTTTCTAATAGTGATTTACCATCTTTTATATGTTTATCTATTCTATTTTTTATATTTTCGTAATCAGCTTTAAATTCGTTATAAGTAATTGAATGTTCTGTATTTTTACTTTCTTTATTTTCTTTACCTACATATTTATCAGCAATGTACGCATTTTCAAAAGGACTTTTTACCTTTGCCATACTCATACCTCTATAATAAATATTTACATAGTTATTT
>CANPWS010000138.1 GCA_947584955.1 uncultured Bacilli bacterium
TATTACTACCATGATGTCCTACTTTTAAAATATCTATATCTATTAAATTATATTTTTTTAATAAATCTTCTTCTACAAAAGTACTAGCGTCTCCCATAAAAAGAAATTTATAATTATTAATTTTTGTATAAATAACACTAGAATTATCATTTTCGTTATTATAAATATTATTATTTAAAAAATTAAATTGATAGTTTTCAATATTTAACTGTTTAATACAACTATAATATGGTATTTTCTTTTTATTTAAATTTATAATTAATTCTTTTTCTAAATCATTAAATAAACCACAGTTAAATATTACTTTATCTACTTTAAAATTATTAATTAAATTAATACTTTCTCCCATATGATCATAATCTCCATGGGTAATAATTAAATAATTAATTTTTTCTATTCCTTGACTTTTTAAATATAAAATAATTCTTTCATCAATTAAATTTTCATATAATTTATTTCCTCCTGTATCTATTAATATACTTTTATCTTTATATGTTATTAAGGCTGAATCACCTTGTAATATATCTATAAATGATATTTTTATTTGATTATTAAAATACTTATAATTTTTATGAATTATTAATATTGTAAGTAAAAGCAATAAATATTTTTTATTATATAGTGCTATAGTTATTATAATATAGTAAATAATTATTAAATAGATGTTTCCTTTAGCTAAATTTATTTTAAATATTTGAATTTTATTTATATATAGTGATGCTATTTCTAATAGTTTAATAAAAATAAATAATATATTATCTAAAGATGGGAATATTAATGTTAAAATTGATAATGGAAATATTATTATACTTACATATGGTATAGCAATTATATTAAAGATAATACTTATTAAATTTATTTGATAATTATTGTATATTATAAGTGGCATAGATACTAAGAATGATATGTATGATAGATAAATATTTTTATATTTTCTTTTTTTTATCTTTTTTTCTAGTAATATTAAATAAAATGATATTAAATATGATAGCCAAAATGATATATCATAAATTATATATGCATTATTAAATATAAATATTGTAAATATAATTAGCATAATATCTATTTTTTTTATATTAAATTTAAATAATTTATTAATTTTAAATAGTGAAAACATTAAAATAGTTCTAGTTACTGAAACTGTATAACCTAGTAATATTTCATAAAATATTAAAAATAATAATACTAGTAAGAAATTAAGATGATTATTATAGTTTATTTTTTTTAAAAAGTAATAAATTATTCCTGTAAAAAGTGTTATATGCATTCCTGATACTGAAAAAAGATGTGATATTCCGCATTCTCTGTAACTAGTCATTACTTCTTTTGGTATTTTGTCTTTTTCTCCTAAGATAAAAGAAAATAGATATGCACTACTTTTATTAATCTTATTTATTCTATTTATTAATTTGTTTTTTATATCATATATTATACTTTGATTTTGTTTAATTATTATTATATCTTCAGCATTTACTATATTAAATATTTTTTTACTTTTTAAGTATTTATTATAATTAAAAATATTGGGAACTGTATTATTATCTGGTTTTACTAATTGTCCTTTTACTTTTATTATACTTCCATATTCTATATTAAGATTATTTTTTACTTTATAATTAATTAATAAATTTTCTTTACTTTTTAAATATATAGTTAATTTATTATTATTTAATTTATATTTATATACTTTTCCTATAAATTCATTATCATAGTTATTGTATATACTTTTATATGGCATTATATTAACTATTAAAAATAAATAAATTAAACTAAATAAAAATAGTATTTTAAAGAAATATTTAGATGCAAATATACGTTTTAATTTTATTATATATTGATTCACCAATACCACTTACTTCTTTTATTTCTTCGATATTATCAAATTTTTTATTAGAGCGATATTCTATTATTTTTTTTGCTTTTGTTTCTCCAATACCTGTAAGAGTCATAAGTAATTCTAATGAAGCATTATTTATATTTATTAATTCATTTTCTTTTAAAGAAGTATTTTCTTTAATATTTGCATCATTTGAAAGTTGTATATTTTCTTTATCGTTAATTTTAGAATTAACTATTATTACCATTTCATCTTTTAATAAAAGAGATAGGTTGATTTGCTCAGAATCTGCTAAATCAGTAAAACCTCCAGCTTTATTTACCGCGTCTATTACTCTTTCTCCTTCGTTTAATTCATATACGCCAGGATTTATTATTTCACCTTTTATGTCAACTTTTATTTTTTTATTATCTTCTTCTTTTTTTATTAATTCTTCTTCATTAACAATGATATCATTTGCTTCAAACTTTCTATTTTCACTAGTTAAAGTTAACTTTTTTACTATTATTAATAATATTGTAATAATTAATATAATTAGAAATATTAAATGTTTATAATTTTTTAATTTTTTAATCATTTTACCCCTTTCATAGTTTTATATTTATCCCTATATATTAATTATTAGCATTTTTTTAGTAAAATTCTTAACTATTTGATTAAAAACTTTAATTTTTGTAATATTACAAATTTATATAAAAATTAAAAAACTATATTTGTATGGTATTTTTTCTTTTCTAAAGATATTTGTTATTATCATGATTTTAGATTTTATATTGTTTTGAAAACAGTTAGACTATAAAAAAATAATGTAATATTTTATTTGGGTATTGCATTTTTGTTAATAATGTATATAATTGTATTTAATCTTTGCCAAAGTAAAGGAGGTTTATATGATTAATGAAAAAGATTTTAACGAAGATGAAATGCTTAAAAAAGAAATTTTAGACTTTGTATCGCATGAAAATTATTTTGCTATTTCCTATGATAAAATTTTTAAAAGATTTTTA
>CANPWS010000139.1 GCA_947584955.1 uncultured Bacilli bacterium
AAATTTTTTATTTTCGTTCTTTTTTACTTTTTTCTATTAAAAAAGAGTGATTTTTATTTTTCACTCTTTAATACTGACTTTATTTTATTTAAAATTTAAAATTTTAATTAGCCACGATTACATTAGCAGTTCTACTTGCTTCTTGAAGTCTATTTAAAACCCAATTTTTATTACCTTCATCTTTAACATATATTGTTATATTATTAGGAAAACCAAAAATCTCATTATATTCTTTTACTTGTAAAAAATCAAAGTATCTTAAATCTAAATATTTAATATGTACTGGTAAACTTAATTATTTTTATAAATAGTAATTTTCTTCTTTCATTTAAACTCTACTTCTATTATTAGCATTCAAAATTAATTCATTTAATTTATTAATTTGTCTATTTAATAAAATACATAATCTTTCTATTCTTTTATCACTCATTTTAGTTAAATATTGATATTGATGCAATAAATAATCAAACCATTCCACTATACCATCTAACTTATTTATATCTATTCTTTTTAGATTTTTTACAATATTTATTATTTCATCAAAAGGTTTTTCTTCATAAAATAATCTTCCATTACCTGAAATATGTACTTCTTCTTCATCATAATATTCTATATTTAAACTTTGACCATTATCAAATATTGGGGCAATATCTAACCATTTTAAAGTATTAACATCTCTTATAACTCCAAAATTATTTAAGTGTCTATCCTCATTCATAATTATGTAATCTAAAATAAACATATTTTCAAGTTTTTCTCTAGCATTTTCTATATTATGTTCTTCTAACTTTTTAATATACTCTTCATAGTCTTCTAAGCTATCATAACGTTTCATATCATTTTTAATTTGATAGCAAGTTATAAGTTCAGTATCTTTTGTAATAAAACATGGACATTTAGATACTACTATATTTTTATATACATCTATTGTATATTCAACATAATTAAATCCTAATCTTTTGCAAATTTCACTAGCAAGTACTTCATTAAAAGGTTGTAATATTTCATTTTTATAACCACTTTTTAATAAATATCTTGTACCATTTTCAATAATCCAAGCTTTTTTAAGCATTCCTGCTGTTGTATTATTAGGAGTCTTTAAAGATGCTTCCTTGGTTACTAATTTACTATTAGTTGATAAAGATGCTTCCATAAACTCAGCATATTCAAAATCATTATCAAAAAAATTAATATCATCATAGGAAATATCACTACCATAAGGTTTTAACCAATACTGATCTGATAAAGATAAACCAAAAGCTTTATCTAAAAGTTCATAAGGGGCATTTATATTTAATCTGTGTAATAATAAATCTAATTTATCACGCCATGATGGAATTCCTCTTCCTTTAAACCATTCACTTAAACTAGTTCTAAAAGGTGTATCATTGATATCCTTTTCACTATAAAAATTTTTTAAAATATAGGGGGCATAATTAATATCATCAGCTTCATATATTTTTGTAAAAACACTAGTTGCAGTGTCATATTCAGCTACCAATACTTCTACATTTTTATTCATTAAAATGCATTTCATAAAGAACACCTCATTTGTTGTTATTATTATAACACGTATAATACTAAATAGTGTAAATAACTTTATTGAATTTAAATATTGATATTCTAACTGTTTATTATAACATTTACTGATACTCCTGCCTCAGCTAGTCTATCTTCAATCCATTTTTTATTGTTATTATCTTTAACTATTATTTCATTTCCTTGAAACCAATCAAACATGCTTTCATAATCTGGTACTTTTGTAAAATCCATATTGCGCACATCTATTGTGTTTATTTTAGCACCTTGAAACATATTTGATACATTTGTTAAATTATCAGTCTTAAACATACTTATATCTAATCTATCTGTTTGAAAACCTAAAAACATTGACTCCATATTTGTGACGTTTGACGTATCAAATTTTTTACTTAATATTAAATTGTTTATAGAACTATATGCAAACATATAATTCATATCTTTGGCTGTTAGAGTATTAAACATGCTTATATCTAATTTATCTAATTTAATACCATTAAACATACTACTTGTACTTATAATACTATCTAAATTAAAATTTTTCACTTCTATTTTTTTTATTTTATGCATTGCAGCAAACATTAAACCAGTATTTGTAACTTTTGACGTATCAAAACTACTTAAATCTATTTCTTCTATATTATCTAGTTCTCTAAATAATTGGTCCATTCTTGTTACATTTGAAGTATTCCAATTTCTTAAATCTAAAGTTGTTATATTTGTTAAATTTCCAGAAAATAAACCCGTCATCGTTATTATTTTTGAAGTATTCCAATTACTAACATCTAAATTCTTAATTTTATTCATACCACTAAACATACTATCTGCATAAACTACATTTGACATATCAAAATTACTTATATCCATTGTTTCTAAATTTGAAACATCCCAAAACATATTTTCCATAATAGTTGTCATACTTGTATTTAAATTACTAAAATCAAAGCTTTCTAATTTTGACATATCTTGAAAAGCATTGTTCAAATATTTACAAAATATTTCTTGATTAGACTTTTCAGTTCCTATATATAAATCATATGGTACTTCGCTATCTCCATTATTTTCTAACCATCCTATTACTTTATTATCTTGCTTTTTGGATAAATCCCAATATATTTTGTTTTCATAATCATTATTTACATAATTAACAAAAGATATACTCTTTATCTTTTCTCTATATAAATCATTACGATAATAATTTGTACTATTTATATAATCTACTAAAAATACTCCTTCTTTTCCTGTTAATTCA
>CANPWS010000140.1 GCA_947584955.1 uncultured Bacilli bacterium
ACTATGGCAAATATTTTAATGTAAATTACATGCTTGATAAAGATATAATTCGAAGAAGATTAGAAACAGGTATTACATATACAGAATTTTCATATATGATATTACAAGCACTTGATTTTAAATATCTTCATGAACATAAAAATGTAGATTTAGAATGTGCAGGATCAGATCAATGGGGAAATATTACCGCAGGAATAGATTTAATTAAAAAGTCTACTGGAGACACTGTATATGGTTTTACAATGCCACTTGTAACAGATAGTCAGGGAAATAAATTTGGAAAAAGCGAAGGTAATGCCTTATGGTTAGATAAAAACTTAACATCATCATATAAGTTATATCAATTTTTTACAAATGTCGAAGATCAAATGGTTATAGACTATTTAAAAATTTATACTTTTTTAACTAAAGAAGAAATAGAAGAGCTAGAAGAAAAAAATAAAGAACATCCAGAACTTCGAGAAGCACATAAAAAATTAGCCGAAGAAGTTATAACGTTCTTACACGGAAAAGAAGAATATGAAAAAGCAAAAAGATTAGCAAATGCACTATTTAATAACGAATTTAACAATTTAAAAAAAGAAGAAATCGAAGAATTATTTAAGTCTGAAGAAATAAAAGAAATAGATAAAGATATGAATATAACAGATTTGCTAATAGAAATGAAAGTTGCTTCAAGTAAAAGAGAAGCTAGAGAATTTATAACAGGAAATGCAATAGGGGTAAATGGAAATAAAATAACTGAAATAGATAAAATAATAACTAAAGATTATTTTATTGATGATACTTATATAATAATTAAAAAGGGAAAGAAAAATTATTATATTGGTAAATTAAAATAAATTTACTAAAGTGTATATAAATAAGTATTTATTTTAATTACTAATTATGCTATTATAATAATTAAAAGGAATGTGATAATTTGAATAAAATAATTATAATTAATGAAAAAAAACAGGAAGAAGAATTAATACAAAATAAAGTAGTTAATTTTATTATATCTTTAATATGTTATGCTCTAGTACTTATTTTAGTATCTTTATTATTTAATAATTTTTATATTAGTAATAAGTATTATGGTCTTTATGCCTTAATTGCTGCTTTAATAATGACAATATTAAATAAAACTATAAAACCAATATTAATTCTTATAACTTTTCCCATAACAGTAATTACAATGGGCTTATTTTATCCAGTTATAAATGTAGTATTACTTTATATGACTAGTTATATAATGGGTAATAATTTTACAATTAATGGCTTTTTTACAGCTTTTTTAGCATCAATTTTAATATCAATATTTAATATTTTTATGGATGGATTAATAATAAAGCCAATTACTAAAAAAGGAGAATAATATGAATAGAGTAATGATAAGTTTTTTAGGAATTACTATATATTGGTATTCTTTTTTAATATTTCTTTCTTTTTTAATTGGACTATTAATAATAAAGAAAGAAGTTAAAAAAACAAAATTAGATAAAGACTATGTATATGATTTAGTATTTTATTTAATACCAGTTTGTATTATTGGTGCTAGAATTTATTATGTAATATTTAACTTTAAATTATTTAAAAATGATTTAATCAGCATCTTTAAAATATGGGAAGGTGGACTTGCTATATATGGAGCAGTATTATTAGGAATATTATTTATTTATTTTTATTCAAAAAAGAAAAAACAAAGTTTTTTGTTAACACTAGATTTATTAATTCCTTGTCTTATATTAGGTCAAGCAATTGGAAGATGGGGAAACTTTTTTAATAGTGAAGCACACGGAAGTATAACAACTTTAAATCATTTAATTAACATGCATATTCCTAGTTTTATAATAAAAGGAATGTATATAAATGGAAATTATTATCTACCAAC
Organism: uncultured Bacilli bacterium; assembly: GCA_947584955.1. The sequence continues at coordinate 1,874 of CANPWS010000140.1, forward strand.
ATTTTTCTATGAATCAATTTGGTGTTTTATAGGATTTATAATTTTAATAATTATAAGAAATAAAATTAAATATAAAAAAGAAGGTATAATAACATGTTCTTATTTTATATATTATTCACTAGGAAGATTTTTTATAGAATCTTTAAGAACTGATAGCTTATATCTTTTTAATATAAAAGTAAGTCAATTAGTTTCTGTAATTTTATTTGTTTTAGGAATAATAGGAATAATAATTATAAATAAAAAAAGTAATAAAATCGAGAAAAAATAAATATTATAAAAGATTTTATTATTTTTTATTATAATAGTTTCAGAAACCAAAAATAGTATAAAATACTAAACAAACTAGTCCGATAAATTCACAAAATAATAATAAAACATTAAGAAAACATGGAACAAATAGTGTTATTATAAATTGATAAAATAAAATAGTTGCTAAAACGAAACAAAATATAAAACAAACAAGACGCCATCCTATACAAACTCTAAATGTATTAAAAAAATTGTTAAACATATTTTTCACCTAATGTATTTTATTAAATATGTAAAAAAATGTTACTATAGAATAATTATAAAATTTTTTTAAACTAACATTATTACAGGTGCAAGCATAAAATAGATAAGGAGGAAGAAATATGGATGCTTACGAGAAAGCTTTAGAGAAAATAAAACATGATCAAAGTTATAAGCCAAATTGTAGTGTATGTTTTCCTTTAAATTCTATGAAAGTAGGACCAACTGGTCCGACTGGTCCACAAGGTGAAATAGGCCCTACTGGACCACGTGGGGAAACTGGACCAGCAGGAACAAGTATTGAAATATTAGGGTCATATGATAATTTAGAAGAGTTAGTAGAAAATAAGCCATTAGGAATTTCGGGTGAATGTTATATTATTGAAGGAGATTTGTATA
>CANPWS010000141.1 GCA_947584955.1 uncultured Bacilli bacterium
GAGATTTTGTTCTAGGAGATTATGGAACAGGAGCAGTTATGGCTGTACCTGCTCATGATGAAAGAGACTATGAATATGCTAAAGTTCATAATTTAGAAATGATTACAGTAATTGATGGTGGAGATACTACTAAAGCTGCATTTTGTAAGCAAGATTATTTAGGCAAAGGATTTAAACTTATAAATTCTGAAGAGTTTACATCACTTACCGTTGAAGAAGCTAAAAAGAAAATAACAGAAAAATTAGTAAAAGAAAAAAGAGCAAGAGTAGTAACTAATTATAAAATGAGAGATTGGGTATTTTCAAGACAAAGATTTTGGGGTGAACCAATACCAATAGTATATTGTGAAAAATGTGGCTATGTACCTCTTTTAGAAAAGGATTTACCACTTTTACTTCCTGATGTAACAGAATATGAACCTACCGATAATGGAGAAAGCCCATTAGCAAAAATTGAAAGTTTTGTAAATACAACTTGTCCAAAATGTGGAGGATTTGCAAAAAGAGAGACAGATACTATGCCTAACTGGGCAGGATCTAGTTGGTACTTTTTAAGATTTATGGATCCACATAATGATAAAGAATTTGCTAGCATGGATGCCATGAAATATTGGAAGCAAGTTGATTGGTATAATGGAGGAATGGAACATACAGCAAGACATTTATTATATGCAAGGTTTTGGGTACAATTTTTATATAATATAGGTTTAGTACCAAAAAAAGAAATGATATATACAAGAGTAAGTCATGGAATGGTCTTAGGATCAAATAATGAAAAGATGAGTAAATCTAAAGGAAATGTAATAAATCCTGATGAAATTGTAAATGAGTACGGTGCAGATACTTTAAGAGTTTATGAAATGTTTATGGGTGATTATCAACAAGATGCTCCTTGGAGTACTGATTCACTTAAAGGATGTAAACGTTTTATTGATAGAGTAATTAGACTAAAAGACAAAGTAAATGATTTAGATGAATACTCTAAGAAATTAGAATCTATAATTAATAAAAGTATAAAAAAAGTAACTAACGATTTAAGTTCTTTAGCGTATAATACCGCAGTATCAACATTAATGATACTAGTAAATGAATTTGAAAAAGAGGAAGTTATAACTAAAAAAGATTATCATTTACTTCTTACTTTGTTAAATCCAATTGCCCCACATATAACTGAACAGTTAAATGAAAGCATAGGATATAAACCACTATGTCAAGAAAAGTGGCCAACATATGATGAGAGTAAAATGATTGAAGATGAGATAGAAATAGGAGTACAAGTAAATGGAAAACTTCGCTCATCAATAAAAATAAAAAAGGATGAAGCCAAAGAAGAAATAGAAAAGAAAGCATTAAATGAAGATAATGTAAAAAAATATACTAATAATAAAGAAATTATAAAAATAATAATAGTGCCTAACAGAATAGTAAATATTGTAGTAAAATAAGAGGAGAAATAAAATGTTTAAAAAAATAGGAACAATATTATTAATAGGAATAATAAGTTTATCTTTATCAGGATGTGGTAAAAATAAAAATGTTGAAGGAGATCTTCAAGATTTAATGACAAAAATTTATCAAGATATACCAAGTGATAAATTACCTATATCAATGGATAAAATAGAAATAACTGAAGATAATATAGAAGCATTTTTAGGAACAAAAGATATAGAGTATAAAGAAGCTTTAGCCTCAGAACCTATGGTAAGTTCAATAGCACATTCAGTAATATTAATTAGAACTAAAGAAAATGCAGATATAGAAAAAATCAAAAAAACTATTAAAGAAAACATTAATCCTAGAAAATGGATTTGTGTATGGGTAGAAGATGAAGATGTAATCATTAAAAATAAAGGGGATCTAATTATTGTTATCGTAGTAGAAGATCCCTCAAATAGAAGTGCTTTAGAAAAAGGCTTTGATGAATTATAAAAGGGTCTTTATAAAAGATTCTTTTTTTAATTATAATGGTATTTTCTAGTATTTTATTTATTTATTATTTTCTACCTTTACTTTTAATAGTTTATTTTCTAACTAAAAATAAATATAAAAATATTGTCTTACTTTTATTTAGTCTTTTATTTTATTTTTTAGGAGAACCTAAATATATAATAGTTTTAATATTATCATGTCTAATAAATTATTTTTTAAGTATTAAAATAAGTAAAAGTAAGCATAAAAAAATTTATTTAATTATTGCTTTAACATATAACATTTTAACTTTATTAATATTTAAATATACAGACTTTTTTATAGCTAATATTAATAGTATTTTTAAAAGTAGTATTCCATATTTATATATAATTATGCCAATAGGAATAAGTTTTTATACTTTTCAAGAAATAAGTTATATTGTAGATATTTACAATAATAAGTATGAAGTACCATCTAATATTATTAATTTTATGTGTTATGTATGTATGTTTCCTCAATTAGTCGCTGGACCAATAGTAAGATATTCAGATATTAATAAAAATTTAATCAAAAAAGATCTAAGTTATTCTAAATTTGCTAATGGAATAAAAAGATTTATTATAGGTTTATCAAAGAAAGTAATAATAGCTAATACTTTGGGAGAATTTATAAAAAATCTTTCTCTTAATACTGTTTTATCATCTTGGCTTAGACCGATAGGTTATACTCTAGAATTATATTTTGATTTTAGTGGTTATTCTGATATGGCAATAGGTTTAGGATTACTGCTTGGATTTACTTTCTTAGAAAATTTTAATTATCCACTTATA
>CANPWS010000142.1 GCA_947584955.1 uncultured Bacilli bacterium
TATGTATCCGATTATTTATAAATTTGGTGTTGAAAAAGCCAGAATCGGTATCTTTTTACTGGTATTTGGAATAGTTATTGTTGGAAGTTTACTTGCAAATTATATAGACTTATCAAACATTTTAAAATCGTTATCTTTTTTAGAAGACTATTTAATAGTAATTTTAATTTTAATAACAATTATTATTGTTTATATATCTTATAAAATATCTGAAAAAATAGTTAGTAAAAAAGAATTTTAAGATTCAAGTAATATACTGGTAAGTATTAAAGATAGCATTTAGCTATTTTTTTTGTGTTTTTTATTTTTTATATAATTTTTTTATAAATTTGTAAAAAAAATTAACTAAGTATTTGCAAAATAAATTAACTTAAATAAATGTAAAATAATTTGACTTTTATAAAAAATAAAAGGAGAACATAAAAGTTCTCGATTTTAAATATCCATTTCATTTTTTGCATTCATTACGATATTGGAATTAATATGTTTTAAGTTATTCTGGTAACCTAGCATTAAACAATTAGTAATTAATGTATTTAACCTTCTAGCAGAAGATTTAGATGTAGAATATAATGCGTTATATGCCTCTGGTTCAAATAAATCAAAATTAACATTGCATAAATTTAATTTTGTTTTTATATATTCTTTTACTTCATCTCTATTTAAACCATTAAATGTATAATTAACAATAATTCTTTGTTTTAAAGCAGTATATATATTTTTAGCAAGTTCTTCTTTTAATTTTGGTTGACCAACAAGAAAAATAGATAAATAATCTATGGAATCCATATCAAAGTCATATAGAACTTTAAAGCTTAGAAGTATTTCTCTTGTTAATAAATGAGCATCATCAATTATAATAATTACTTGAACTTTATCATATAATACAATTCTTTTTATCTCTGTTTGTATATTATTATATAAATCTATTTTATAGCAAGATCCTGTATCTAAATTTAAATTATCAGATAATATTTTAAAAAAATCAAATACTGACATATCTTTTTGAGCTGAAATATAAATAACTTTATATAAATCTTTATTTAATGAATTAATAAATTGTCTAATTACATAAGTTTTTCCAAATCCTACTTCTCCTATAAACAAACCTATTCCTTTTATTTCTTTTAAATAATTAAAACGATTTATGCATTCTTTATAATCTTTACTTTCAAATAAATAATTAATACTTTCGTTTTTTAAAAATGGATTACAACTCATTCCATAAAAACTAGTGTACATTAAATATCTTCCTTATCTATTACATTTCTTTCATCATTTATTATCTTTGAATAATCTATATTATTCTTTCTTTTTATTTTTGAATTTGCTACTTTATCTACTTTTTTACATTTTTCTAATTTTTTATTATTTTCAAATATATATATTTCTTCTAAATCACTTGGATTATATCTTATTTCTATGATTTTACCTGTATATTTAAATGGTACTTCATAATATTCATTTTCTATTTTTATTGTTTGATCCTTTCTTACTTTTCTATCTATTCTATGTAAAAATGATTCATCAATAAAACTTTCTTCTAAAAATGTGACCTGAGCATATTCGTTATGCCACCGCTCATTTGGGGTTTCATTTGTTGAAGAATGAATTTTATTTAAATATTCATCATAGATAAAAGTTTGTAAGCTTGTTTTTATTTCTTCTAAAGATGTAAATGCATTCCAATCAGTGCAATGCATCCATCCATCTTTTATTGTTCTAAAACTTCTTTCGATTTTTGCTTTACTTTCTGGTGAATATGGTTTTGCATGAATTAATTCTATTCCTAGTCTTGCACATATTAAGGATAACTGTTTATTATCATATGGACCTCCATTATCTACAAATAATTTTTTTGGTTTTCCATATGTTTTTATCGCTGTTTTAAATACTTTTTGCATATTTATTGCATTATCATTCAAAAAGAAATCAAAACCCGTTATTAATCTAGATTTATCATCAATAAACATTATTAATTTTGTTCGATATTTTTTATTATCTATTGTTAGATATGGTCCATATGACGTATCCGACTGCCAGCAGTCATTTACATGTTCCATTTCAAACATTCTTCTTTCTACATTTACTACTTGTTTTGCCTTTAAATTATTTTCTCTTAAAAATCGTAATATGGTATCTTTTGATACTTCTACTTTATTTATGTATTTTTCCTCCAGTAATTTTTCATATATTTTTGTTCCTGTTATACTCGGATATTCTTCTCTTATTGTTATTATTCTTTGTATCGTATCATTATTTATTTTTCTACTCACTTTATAATCTTTTCTTTTTTTCTTTTCTAATGTACTATATCCTTTATTTTTATAACTTAAATACCAATGCTTTATACAACTTTTACTAAATTTATATTCTTTATTATTAAATGTGTGAACTTGTTCGCTAACATATTTAAAATATTTTTCATTGCATGAAAAACCATGGGTTTTGTTTATTGCTGGTGCTATTAGTTGAAATTTAAATAATCCCATATCGTTATAATCATTATTTTTCATTTTTTCTCCTTTCCAGCATTAAAATACTACTTTTCATAGGAGGAAAAAATATAAGGTTATGTTGGTGGCTTATTTTTAAAAATAAGCCATATTTATTATTCCTTTATGAGTCATCATTATTATCACCTTATTTTTTTGATAAAAGATTTTATATATTTCATATATTTCTTTTATTACTTTTTCTATTATTTTTAT
>CANPWS010000143.1 GCA_947584955.1 uncultured Bacilli bacterium
ATAATTAGAAAAGATAGCCAAAACAGAACAATCGTAGGTTGTTGTTGTGGATCTTCTTCTAGTGGAGGTGTTACAGGTCCAACAGGTCCAACTGGCCCAACGGGTGAAGCTGGAGAAACTCCAACATTAACAATTGGAACAGTAACACCAGGTACTTCAACAACTGATGCTGATGCTTCAATAACAGGAACAGCTCCAGACTATACATTAAATTTGACATTACCACAAGGTCCAACAGGTGAGGCTGGAGAAACTCCAACATTAGCAATTGGAACAGTAACACCAGGTACTTCAATAACTGATGCCGATGCTTCAATAACAGGAACAGCTCCAGATTATACACTTAATTTGACACTACCACAAGGTCCAACAGGTGCCACTCCAACAATTAGAATTGGTAGTGTTACTACTGTTGATGCTGAACAAGATGCTAGTGCTACAATTACAGGTGATGCTCCAGACTTTGTTCTTAATTTAAATATTCCACGTGGTCCAACAGGTCCTCAAGGAGCAGGAGCATAGATTAGTTAATTATTATGAAAAAATATAAAGTATGTGTATATGCAATATGCAAAAATGAAGAAAAATTTGTAGATAGATGGTATAATTCAATGAAAGAAGCAGATGAAATTTATGTACTTGATACAGGTAGTACAGATAATAGTGTAAAAAAATTAATAGAAAAAGGCGTATATGTTGAAACGGCAACCATAAATCCATGGCGTTTTGATGTTGCAAGAAATAAATCTTTAGAGTTAGTTAGTGATGATGCCGATATTTGGACGGATGAGGCAACTAGAGGATTTTATAATTATAATTGGAGCTTCGATGAATATAATAAACCCGCAGTTAATTTTTATATAGAAAAAATACATACAAGAAAAGATTATAAATGGACTCATCCTGTTCATGAAATATTATCGTATATTGGTCCTAAATGCGAAAAAAAAGTATTTATTGATGAAATTACTTTAAATCATTATCCAGATCGTACAAAAAGTCGTTCTTCATATTTACCTTTATTAGAATTATCAGTTAAAGAATCTCCAGATGATGATCGTAATATGCATTATCTTGGAAGAGAGTATATGTATTATGGTATGTGGGAAAAATGTATTGAAACATTATTAAAACATCTTTCATTACCTAGTGCTACTTGGAAAGATGAACGAAGTGCTTCAATGAGATTTATCGCTAGAAGTTATAAAAATTTAGGAAAATTAAATCTATCAAGAATTTGGCTAGAAAAAGCAATTAATGAAACACCATATTTAAGAGAACCATTAGTAGAAATGGGAATTTTAGAATATAATTCTGAAAATTATAAAGATGCTATTATATATTTAGAAAAAGCATTAGAAATAAAAGATAGATATAAAAGCTATATTAATGAACCATTTTGTTATGATTATACAGTTTATGACATCTTAAGTATATGTAATTATAATATTGGTAATTATAAAGATAGCTTATATTATGTAACAAAAGCATATAAAATGGCTAAAAATAATGAGAGAATAAAAAATAATAAAAAGATAATTGAAGATACTGTGTAAATTAATATTTAAGAGGCTTATTAAATTTTTAATCTGCCTCTTTTTGATTATAAAAATTTATTATTTTAATATAATTTATTAGGGTGATAAAATATGATAGAAAAAATAAAACTTGATTATGATTCACTTATGCCATATATTGATGATGAAACTTTAAATATTCATTATAATAAACATTATCAAAAGTATGTTGATAACTTAAATAATCTTTTAAAAAAAGAAAATTATAAATTTATATCGTTTAATGATCTTATAAAAAATCTGGATAAAATTAATTTAAATAACAGAGGAGAGGTATTATTTAATTTAGGTGGAGTTATTAATCATGGATTATATTTTTATGATATGAGTGATAAAAAAAATAATAAACCAATTGGTAAAATTAAAGATGCTATTGATATTTATTTTAATAGTTATGATGAATTTAAAGATAAATTTAAAGAAAGTGCTATGGATTTAGAAGGTAGTGGATATACGTTTTTAGTTTTAGATAAAAAAAATAATTTGAAAATAATTAACTTATCTAATCAAGATACACCTTATTATTATGATTTTATACCAATAATTGCACTTGATATGTGGGAACATGCTTATTATTTAAAATATAAAAATAGAAAAGATGAGTATATAGATGCTTGGTTTAATTTGCTTGATTTTGAAAAAATAAATGCTCTTTATGAAGAAGAAATAAAAAATAATACTTAATTTTATATAGATGTTTTAAGTATTATTTTTTTATTTTATTTCTTCAATTGCATCAACTGGGCAATTTTCTAATGCTTCTTTAGCTTCTTTTTCTAATTCTTTTGGCACTTCATTTACAATAACGTGTGCAAGTCCATCATCATTAAAATCATATACATCATTTACTAATGATACACATGCACCACATCCTATGCATTTATCTTGATTAACTTTAACCTTCATTTTATACCTTCTTTCTTGTAATAATATATTAATTATATAGATAAAAAAAAGAAAAATCAAGTTAAATATTTGATTTTACAGGACAAAAATATGAATTAAAAATAAAAAAGCTAAAAAAGTGAGTAATTATCTAAAAAAAAGTAACTTTTTTA
>CANPWS010000144.1 GCA_947584955.1 uncultured Bacilli bacterium
GGTGTTATTAGACCCTTTAGGAATAAGGTTTCATATATTTATAAAGCCAAAGGCGTTTTTGAATTTATAGTTATCGGAATAAGAAATGAAACAAACATATTGTTACCTAATTTTAAAGTAGGTTCAATGTACAAAGGTATGAAATTAAATAAAAAATATACATTAAAGGATCTTGAATTATGAAATTAGAGTTAGGAATGTATGTTAGAACTAAAGAATTACATGAAGTAGTAATAGTTAAAGTTTTAAAAGTGACAAACGATGGTTTTAATGCTGATAATAATATGTTTTATGAGTTTTCAGAGGTTATAAAAGCGAGCCATAATATTATAGATTTAATTGAAGTGGATGATATTGTTCAAATTAAAGAAAGTATTGATAATTATTCAAAATCTTATTTTATTGGAATAGATGAAATGGCTACATTAAGAACAATAAAAGAAAGAATAGAAAATGGCAATTTGATTTTAGAAAATGTTTTAACTAAAGAACAATTTGAAAATAATTGTTATAAGATAGGAGATTAGAAAATGACTAAAAAAGAATTTAAAGAAAAATATACAGAAGTACAATCATTACAAGGAGAAAATGGAAATTATAATTTTGATAGATATATGTTAGGACTTTATAATGGTATGGAAATGATAATTGCATTATATGAAAATAGAGAACCAAATTATAGAAGTGCTCATGAAATAAATTTTTTAAATGATAAGCAAGATAATTTACAACAACGAATTAATAAAGCGATAATAGAAATAGATACTATATCAGTTGATGATTTAGATAATGCAGAAATAATGTACCAAAAAATAAATAACATTAAATCAATTTTACAAGGTAGGAAGTGAAATAAATATGTTAAAAATAAAAGACAATGTTGATCTAAAAGAATTAGAAAAGTTTGGATTTAAACTAACAGACAAAAATAAGTATTATTCAATAATTTATACATGTTATCCTTTGGACGATAATTTACCGTGTGAAAAAAATTATTTATTGGTAAATATTGAAACAAGGGAAATATTTAATCATATATGGGGAATAACTTGGCAAGGCAGAAATGACCATTATAGTTTTGAATTTAGCGAAGTATTATATGATTTAATAAAAGCAGATTTAGTTGAGAAAGTTTAATGAAATAGGAGATGAAATAATTGGTAAGATCAAAAATTATGGATGAAAAAATGATTAATAGCATAATTAAAGAACTTAAACGAACTATTAAATTTTTAATAAAAGAATTAAATAAATTAAATAAAAAATAGGAGTATCAAATGGAGGATATACTATTTAAATATACAAAATATGGATTTTATTATAATCCAATAACAAAAGTAATTACATTAGATAAAATTCCGGTTAAAACATTTTATAAATTAAGAATAGATTTGCTGATAAATAAAATAGACTATAAAGATATAATTGTAGGAGCATAATATGAATGATTATATGACTATTATTCAAGCATGGGAAGAAATTATAGGCTTAAATAATAAAATAAATTTATTTGAAACGTTAAGAGAAGTTAATGGAGATGTTAAATCATCTAAAGTAAAAGAAATATTAGTTCAAGGTGGCTTTATTAATAGTAATTCAATGCTAAATATAATTATGAAAAAAGATGAATATACTGACAGATTAAAATCTTTATATGATAGTAAAAAGGCATATGAAGATTACATAGAAAAAGAAATAGATAGGCTTAGAGTTACTGATATTCAATTAGCAGTAGCTTTTCTAAAAGATTATAAAAAAATGAAATGGAAAGACATAGGAAAAAGATTAAATTATTCGGATAGACAAATAAGAAGATTTTACATGGAATATAAAGAAAAAACTCTTGTCAAATAAAGTTGGCCAGTTTTGTCCACTTTATATATGCTATAATATCTATAATGGAATATATATAAGATATTTCAAACATTTTATTTTTTCATGGTACAACATAGTTTGTATCTTTTTTATTTGAGAGCATAAATTTTTCTTTTATTTACCTCCTTTAATTAGTAAATAATTTTTTATGCTTTCAAACAAGAAAATTTAATTTAGAAAGGTATAAAAATGAGTAATGATATTTTTTTAAAACTATGTAAGGAAATGGTTGTAGATTATTTTAACAAGAATGTAGATAAAACGGATAATTATATAATAAAAGAAGAAAATACATACATAGTATGGAGTTGTAAAACATTACAGAATAATAAAGCTTTAGTAAGTACTAATGTACCAGATGGAATGTATTATGAGATAACATATAATGGAGATAAAGGAGAAATATATTTAGATGCTTACAAAAAAGTAAAAAATAATGCTTATGATGTATTAGAGGTAGAGAAACCAACTTTTGAAAATTTAATTCCAATAATAGGAAAATAGTAAAAGTAAAGGAAGTGAGTGTATGGCTCCAATAGATACAAAAACAAAAGCTAAAGTAATTGCAAGTTATGCACTTACTAATAGCTATAATAGAACAGCAAAAAAATTTGGCATAAGTGATAAGACAGTAAAGAAGATAGTTGAAGAAAATCCGAAATTATACGAAGAGAAAAAAGAAGAATTTGTAGATAAAGCTAGCAGAATAATAGATAAAGCATTAAATAAGTTAGAAATTGAGATAGATAAAGGTG
>CANPWS010000145.1 GCA_947584955.1 uncultured Bacilli bacterium
AAGTTCTATAATTATATTAATATATTTATTATTTTTATAACTATCAATATATTTATTTAAAAGAATATCTAAATTATCTTTAAATTGATGTAAAATTGCATCAATTATTAAATTTTTTGAACTAATATTTAAATTTTGTGGTATACTAATCATTGAAAGAACTCCTTTTTATTGTTTGTTTTAGGTATATTATACCATGAGTTCTTTCTATTTTTTTTATTTTCCGATAAATTTAGATATCGTCTAATATTTTAGTAACTAGAAAAAAAACAAATAATATGCTATACTAAAATAGAAAAAATTAGGAGGAATAAAAAACTATGATTGAAATAAATGTTGGAGTATCAAATAGACATGTACACTTAACCAAAGAATTAGTAGATATTTTATTTGGAAAAAATTATACACTTACTAAAAGAAGAGAATTATCTCAAAAAGGACAATATGCATGTGAAGAAGTAGTATCATTAAAAAATAAAGATAAAATAATAGAACACGTAAGAGTACTTGGACCAGTAAGAAATTATACTCAAGTAGAAATCTCTAAAACAGATGCCAACTTTTTAGAACTAGATCCACCAGTTAGAGATAGTGGAGATTTAGAAAATTCTGAAAATATTACCATAATAGGACCAAAAGGAGAAGCATTTTGTAAAAATTCATGTATAATTGCCAATAGACACATCCATATTAATAGTAGTACTTACAAAGAATTAGAAAATGGAAGCATCGTAAAATTAAAAGTAAGAGATGGCGAATATATGGATAATGTACACATAAAAAAAGATAAAACATTTACCTTAGAACTTCATATAGATAAAGACGATGCCAAAAAATTCAACTTAGAAAATAATGATAAAGTGTACTTAGAAAAATAGGTGATTATAAATGAAACAGTTAATAATTGATATAGTTAAAAAAAGTAAAAAAGAAGTAACAATAAAAATAGTTACTTCTTTATTTGTTAGAGGATTACTTTTAATAATACCAATATTTTGGAGTAAAACAATCAATCATTTAACTGAATCTAATATAAGTAAAGCATATTACTTAGTAATATTAATATTAATTTTATCAGTATTATATTATGGCTGGGAATATTTAAATCAAAGATCATGGTTCAAATTTTATAATAAATTATATATACAATATACAAATATAATAACAAAAGAAAATTCAAATTTTGATGAAATAACATTAGCAGAATTTATTAATATTGTAAATAATGACATAGATATAATATGTACATTTATGGGTAATTCAATAACAAGATTTATTCAAATATTAGAATTTTTATTTATCTATAGCTATTTCTTTTCTATAAATATTTATATATTTATTATAACTATAATAATATCTTTAATAATGGTAATGCTTTTAATAGTATCAGGAAAAAATGTTCAAAACTCTAATATGAAAAGAAAAAATACATTAGATAAAAAAACAATTATGGCTCATAGTATCTTTGATAAAAATAAAAAACAAGAAAAAAAAGAAGCTATTAATGATTTTTATAACTCAACAAATAGTTACTTAAATGCTAATTTAAATTATAATTTACTTACTGTAGCAATAACTTATATTATTCTAGCATGTATTGAAATGTCTAGGTATGGTATTATAATTTATGGAATATATTTAGTAAGTATTGGAGATATGGAAATAGGTACAATAGTATTAATTTATACATATTATGCAAAAATAATAACAAATTTTGAAATGTTAGGAACAATAAGTGCAGATTATCGTAGTTTTGTTGTATCATTAAAAAGATTAGAAAAATTAAAAAGTTAATATAAAATTAGTATAAACTACTAAAATAAGTACAAAATATTTTTGAGAGGAGAGATAAAAAAATGACAGAAAAATATGATAAAGTACCAAATATTATAAGTACTAAAGATTTAGATTATCTATCAGATATGTTTAATTGGAATTATATAGCTTATAAATTATGTTTAAATTTTGGACAGATTATTGATGATGCTTCTTTAAAAGAAGTAGTAGATAAGTCTGCAAATACTTTTCATAACGCTATGACTAAAGTTTTAAGTATTTTACAAAAAGGAGGGCAAGATGGACAATAATCAAATAAAAAATCCTAAAGTAGAAGTACAAACAGGAAACTCTCTAAATGAAAAAGATTATATGACATTAATATTAAGTACTTTAAAAGATATAGAAAAAAATATGACAGTAGCATTAACTGAAGCAAGTAATGAGACTTTATTTAATGAATATAAAGAAATATTTGATTCATATGCGAATATGCAAAGAGAAGTATATGAAGAGATGTTTAGAAAAGGTTGGTATTCATTAGAAAAAGCTGAAGATAAAAAAATTGTTAATAAACTTAATATGTTAAATAAAGAATTTACCGATTTATCAAATTAATAAATTCTTTTTTTTATTGTCTAATTCTTTTGGTAAATAGTATTTTTTTGAAAGTATAATTCATGCAGAATAAATTCCTTTGTTAATCAAAATTTTATAAAATAAGGAAATAAAAAGATTTAAAAAAAAGTGAACGCACCGAA
>CANPWS010000146.1 GCA_947584955.1 uncultured Bacilli bacterium
GGTCCCTGTATTTAACGGAACGATATGTAATTGCTCTGAAGGAGGCGGAGGTGGAGGCGGCTACTATGGTGGAGGCTGTGGTAGCAAGATGGGTGCCGCAGGGGGAGGCTCTTATTATCAAGCATCTGAATTGTCTAGTTTACCTGTTGAACTAAGAAATGGTGATTATGATGAAGGAAACATCGGAGATGGCAAAGCAAAAATTACAAGACTATCCTAAAATTAATATAAATAAAATAATAATAGGAAGATTAATTATTTCTATTATTTTTTTATAAATTTAGTTATACTATTTATTCTTAATTTAATTATTTGTAAATTAACTTAAGAAAAAATAAAGTTGCAGATATAAGAGATACATGCTATAATTTAAAGAGGAAACAAGGTGATTATATGAAAAAAGTTGTTGTATTAGGAGGCGGAACTGGATTATCTGTCTTACTTAGAGGACTTAAACAATTTCCTATAGATATTACTGCCGTAGTAACAGTAGCAGATGATGGAGCATCAAGTGGAATACTAAGAAAAGAATTTAATATGCCAGCCGTTGGCGATTTAAGAAATGTCTTAGTAGCATTATCCTCAGTAGAACCATTAGTTCAAGAATTATTACAATAAAGATTTAACACTAATAGCGATTTAAATAATCACGCAATTGGTAATCTGCTTTTAGCAGCTTTATTTAATATAACAGGAAATTTAACTGAATCCTTAGAAGCTTTAAGTAAAATATTAAACATAAAAGGAAAAGTATTACCCTTTACTGAAGATGCACCAATTTTAGTAGCACATACAAAAGATAAAAAAACAATCGAAGGAGAAAGTAAAATAACAAAAGCAGGTAAAGAAATAGATTATATTGAATATAAAAATAAAGTAAAAGTAACAGATGAAGTTATAAAAGCATTAAATGATTCAGACTTAATAATATTAGGAATAGGTAGTCTATATACCAGTATAATTCCTAACTTACTTTCAAAAGAAGTAAGAAGTGCCCTAATAAATTCCAAGGCCAAAAAAATGTATATATGTAATGCAATGACTGAACACGGAGAAACTGATGGATATAAAGTAAGCGACTGTATAAAACAATTAAATAAATATGTAAAAAAGAATTTTATTGATGTAGTAGTAGCAAATAGTAAAGAAATACCAGAAGATATACAAAAATTATATCTTGAAGAACAATCAACACCAATATTAATAGATAAAGAAGAACTTAAAAAAATGAATATTGAAGTAATAGCAGAAGATTTAGAAAAAATAAAAAATAATCAAGTAAGACACGATCATTTAAAGACAGCTTTGGCTATATTTGATTATTTAATAAGAGATGATAACTAATGACTTTTTCATTTAATATAAAAGATGAAGTAACAAGATTAGAAGTATCAAAAACAGAATCAATCGCAGAATTATCTGCAATAATAAGAAATGCTAAAGAAGAAACAAATCCTGCAATTATCCAAGTTGAAAACAATGCAGTTGCTAGAAGAATATATAAATTAATAAAATATATGTATGGTGTAACTCCTACTGTAACAGTAAGAAAAAAATATTTTAATAATGGATTAAGCTATATAATTGAAATAAAAAATAAGCAAGAAGAAATATTAAAAGATTTATCAATATTAAATAATAACCTAGAAGTATTAAATATTCCTAAAGAATATATAATAAGTTGTGAAGAAGATTTAAGAGCTTATTTAAGAGGTTTATTTATTGTAAGTGGTAGTGTTAATGATCCTAAAACAAGTAGATATCATTTAGAAATAGGAGTAGATAATTTAGAATATGCTAATTTTATAAAAAAAGAACTTGATAATTATGAATTAAATGCTAAAGTAATAAAAAGAACAAAAAAATATGTAATATATATAAAAGAGGCAGAAAAAATAAGTGATTTTTTAAGAATTATAAAAGCATATAATGCTGTAATGTACTTTGAAGATATTAGAATATATAGAGATCATAAAAATATGACAAATAGACTTAATAATTGTGAACAAGCTAATACAGATAAAATATTTTTTACTTCTTCAATGCAAATTAAAGATATTGAAAAAATAAAAAAATATGATATGATAGATTTACTTGATGATAAATTAAAAGAATTAATTGAATATAGACTTAAATATCCAGAAAGTTCCCTTGGCGAACTTAGTGAAATAATATCATTAGAAACAGGAAATAAAATAACAAAATCTGGACTAAATCATCGATTTAGAAAAATAAAAGAAATAGCAAATAACTTAGAAAAAAAAGAAAAGGAAAAATAAAGGAAATGATGAAAATGAATTTATATGAAGAATTAAAATGGCGTGGATTAATAAAA
Source organism: uncultured Bacilli bacterium (assembly GCA_947584955.1). Next base: position 2,336 of record CANPWS010000146.1, read on the forward strand.
GATATATCTAGTGAAGATCTTATTGATAAATTAAATAATGGACATTTAACTTTTTATATTGGAACAGATCCTACGGCAAATAGCTTACATGTTGGGCATTTATCAAGCTTTTTAATATCAAAAAGATTAAAAGATGCAGGACATAATCCTATTTTATTAATAGGTGGTGGAACTGGGTTGATAGGTG